>CAZPUO010000137.1:0-7571 GCA_964589745.1 uncultured Methanotrichaceae archaeon | reverse complement strand
TATTAATACTGTGATTTATGTTAATCTTACTTTCCGGAATCGACTGAGAGTTCTATCCCCACTGGACAGTGATCGGCACCGGTGACATCCTTGAGGATGAAACCCGACCTGACTCTGTCCTTCAAGCTTTCGCTGACGAAAAAGTAGTCGATCCTCCAGCCGACGTTGCGCTCGCGTGAGTGCGTCTTCAAATCCCACCAGGAGTAGTGGCCTCCTTCGGGGTGGAACATGCGGAAGGTGTCCACAAATCCGTGCTCCACCAGCTTGTCCATCCATGCCCTTTCCACAGGCAGGAAGCCGGAGATCTTCTCGTTCTGCTTGGGCCTTGCCAGGTCGATCTCCTTATGGGCGGTGTTGATATCCCCGCAGATAACAATTCTTCTGCCGTCTGCCTTAAGGCGGTCCACAAGATCAAGGAAAAGGTCGTAGAACTTCAGCTTATACTCCAACCGCGTTTGGGAGGCCTTGCCGTTGGGGAAATAAACATTGAAGAGGATAAAGTCTTCGTAGTCAGCCACGATGGCCCGGTGCTCGTCGTCAAAGCCATCGATGCCAAGTGTGAATCGTACGCTTCGCGGTTTTTCTCTGGCAAAGAGCCCTACCCCGCCCCGGCCTTTCTGATTTCCAGAGGTGAACCAGGTGTGGTATCCCGGAATGCTCTTCAGCTCTGGAGGAACCTGGTCTTCCTTGGACTTGGTTTCCTGGAGGCAGAGGATATCCGGCCGGTCTTTCATCATCCAGTCTAGAAAGCCTTTCTTATAAATGGCCCTCAGGCCATTCACATTCCAGGAGAGAAGTCTCAGGGTGCGCACCTCTAATTAATGTTCTGCTGCCTGCATTAATTTCTTTCGATACTGATGTTCATTGCATCGACCGTGTTTCTGTCGACGAATTTCAGTGGATGATCCTGATTATAATTGCTTACCAAGTTGATCAGGGCTCCCATCGACGCGCATCTGTCAAACAAATTTTGGAGTAATAGGATTTTCGGAGCGGATATATTTCGGCATTGAACGAACATGCGCACTAATATTATCGATATATCGCGCTCCCTCAAGGCAGTCTTACTCTTATGAAAATCATCAAACTGATGAATTCTTCAGCCTCGAGAGAATCCTTCAGGCCTGAGAGGAATCTCCTGCATAAGGAATATAAGTCTGAAGGTCAAGCTCATACTGTGAGGCAGATGGAGATCATCCAAAGTCTTGTCGATAATATTCCCGTTCTCTCCGTATCCGGCAAGATCGATGCCGTGACATCCAGGGACCTTGAATCAGCCTTGATTGGTTTGATGGATCAGAATAAAAAAATTTTGGTAGTTGACATGGAGAAGGTGGAGTTTCTTAGCAGCTCTGGTCTACGAGTGCTCATGGCATCCCTGAACAGACTCAAACACGAAGACGGCGATCTGAAGCTGGCGGCCTTACAGCCTTTTGTAAAAGATGTCTTTGTTTTGACCGGGGCCAATCGATTCTTTTCCATCTATCCCAGCCAGGGAGAGGCGATTGAAAGCCTTCGGTCGTAGAGTTGTCAACCGTTTTCTTGACGGCTGCGCGAATCTGAAAACCTTAAGGATTTGATAATCTCAATGGTTAATTCACTCATCAGCGATTCCGTAGTACTGCTCCAGGCAGTAAGCGTTATCGTGGTGGCGGCCCTCCTAATCTCCCGCAGCAGATATTTCACAGACGTTCTGGACGGGCGGACGACGTGGAAAAGCCAGCTGATCCTCATTCTCTTCTTCGGAGCGGTCTCAATTTACGGCACCCTCATCGGCATCAATCTGCTGGGTGCCATCATCAGCGTCCGCGACCTTGGTCCACTCGTGGGAGGTCTCGCCTGCGGGCCGGTGGTGGGACTGGGCGCCGGACTTATCGGCGCTGCGTTTCGCTTCTCGGAAGGCGGCTTCACAGCTCTGGCCTGCAGTATTGCGGCAACCCTGGCAGGCCTATTGGGCGGGCTGGTCTATCTTCGCAAAGGCAGATTTCCTGGAGTTGTCTTCTCCGTCATCTTTGCCATCCTCTTCGAGCTCTTCCATATGGCGTTGACGTTGGCCATCTCCCGGCCCTTCGATCTAGCCATGGACGTGGTGAATGAAGCCATGGGACCCATGGTCCTGGCCAATGGAGCGGGCATGCTCATATTCTCCTTCATCATATCCAACACCATCGCGGAGAGAAAGACCAGGAGGGAACGAGACAGCTATCAGTTGGAGCTGCAGAGAAAGCAGGCGGAACTGGCGGTTGCCGCTGATATCCAGAAGAGCTTTCTTCCGGAGAAGATTCCTTCTCTGCAAGGATTCGACATCGTGGCCACTACCATCCCTGCCAAGGAGGTGGGTGGGGATTTTTACGACTTCATCCTTCAAGATGGCAACCTGCAGTTTGTGATAGCCGACGTGTCCGGAAAAGGAGTTCCTGCTGCATTGTTCATGGCCCTCTCCCGAACCATTGTGCGAGCGTGCGCTGCTCCTATCGAGAAAGCGTCCGAGAGGCTTAGCTGTGCCAACAACATGATCGTGGCTGATTCCGGTTCAGGGATTTCAGGGATGTTCGTTACTCTGTTTTTTGCCAGCCTGAACCAGAAGGATCGGAACCTGGTTTACGCCAATGCCGGCCACAATCAGCCTCTGCTTTTTCGGGCTGCCGTGCGCGGCATAGAGACGATGGAGGTGACTGGCGTTGCTCTGGGAATGATGGCTGGCATGGAGTACGAGCAGCGGCAGGTAGCCCTTGAATCCGGCGACATCCTGCTCTTGTACACTGATGGCATTGTGGAGGCCATGAACGGCAAAGAGGAGCTTTTCGGTCTGGAGCGGCTCAGATCCTCCCTGGCCGCCGCAAAAGGGCTCTCTGCCCAAAGAATACTGGATAACATTTTGCATGATCTGAGGCAGTTTACTAAAGGCGAGGAGCAATCGGACGACATAACGGCAGTGGTGATCAAGGTGGAGGGATGATCTGGCACTTGTTAGCAAACTATGCAGTAACCGTTACTGTCAGGGCATAGTTTGATCAGATACCAGCAAAATCACGGAGTCCATCGCGAAGATGATGAAGGAGTGCGGATTCGGTCGGTGGGAGAAGCTGGATGTCCAGCTGGCAGTGGAGGAGTACTCCACCAACATCGTCCTTCACGCCTATGAGGATCTGGCAGGGACCTTTCGTGTTTCGCCAGGTTGAAAAAGACAGGTTGAAAATCATGATCGAAGACGATGGCTCTTCCTTCGACCCATAGGGTATACGACTTTGCATTGTATCACCCATGATGTTATTGAGGGCTCTGTGAGCGGCCGGGGAATCAGGCTGATCAGAGCGCTCATGGATGAGATCACTTACGAGCAGCGCGACGAAAAGAACATCCTTTGCCTCGTAAAGAAGCTGAGCAGAAATGAGCGCGTATGGTCGATCTGATCTGTGGTCATTTTAAACGGTCATTTGAGCTTTGCTGGCGAAAAGGATCATCTATCATTTCGTAATTGTTATCGCTTCATAATTTCTCTATTTGTTAAGCTTGCATCGTTTGCCAAATCCAGCCCTAAAATTTATTGAAAATGTTTGTTCATTGTATTAGATGGATAGTATAATGGAAATAGAGCCAAAAAATTATATCCGAGTAAAACAGTCCAGGATTGGATATCCGAAATGCCCAGAAAACCTACCAATCTCATTTACGGTGTCGACGATGAACCGCCACTCACGACCACGCTGCTCCTGGGTTTTCAGCATATCTTCATCTTATCCATCGCCTTCATATTTCCCGTGGTGATAGTAAACGCGATCGGCGGCACACCTGAGGATGCGCAAAACCTCATCTGCATGGCCATGCTGGCCACGGGCCTCTCCACGGCTCTACAGGCTTTGAATAAAGGGCCGGTAGGCTCCGGCTATCTCTGCCCACTCGTAAACGGTCCGGCCTTTGTACCGGCATCCCTTTTGGCGGGAAAAGCAGGCGGCCTGGCTCTCGTCTTCGGCATGACTGCTGCAGCTGGCGTCTTCGAGGCCCTGTTCTCCCGAGTGGTGGGCAGAATGCGCAAGTTCTTCCCGCCGGAGGTTACCGGCACTGTGGTGCTGATGGTGGGAGTTGAGGTGATCCCCATCGCCGTTCCCGAGTTCTTCGGGATAGATAGCACGCATACAGGATTTCAGGCGCTGTCTTTTTTGGTAGCTATGATCACTTTGGTCGTCACGGCTGGATTCAATGTCTGGGGAAAGGGCAAGATGAGGCTTTACTCCCTTTTAATTGGCATGGTGGCAGGTTATGCGGCCTCTTTTGCCACGGGCATCTTGACCTTGGATCGGGCCAGACTGATCTTCGACTCTGCATTTTTCCAGCTTCCCGAAATGGGCAGATTTGGAATGTCATTTAGCGCTGTCATGCTGGTGCCCTTCATGGTGGCGGCTCTATCTTCCGCGCTGAAAACCATGGGTGATCTCACCACCTGCCAGAAGATCAACGACGCCGATTGGAGAAGAATCGAGATGCGATCCATAAGCCGCGGAATGCTGGCCTGCGCAGCTGGAAACATAACCTCCGGGCTTTTGGGAGCCTTGGGTCAATCAGTCTCTTCGAGCAATATCGGCCTGTCCATTGCCACTGGCGCCACCAGCAGACGCATCGGCTATGCCGCGGGCGGCATTCTCATGCTGCTGGCCTTCTTTCCCAAATTGGCAGCCATCTTCGTGATCATGCCCACGCCTGTGATGGGCGCATCTCTGGTCTTTGCGGTCTGCTTCATGATCATGGCTGGAATCCAGATCATCATGTCTCGCATGATCGATGCCAGAAAGACCTTCGTGGTGGGTCTCTCGATCATCTTCGGTCTGAGCTTCGATGCGGTGCCGGGACTTTATGAGGGCATTGACCCAATGTTTAAGCCCATGCTGTCATCTTCTCTAGCGGTGGCCACGATCTGCGCGGTTGTGCTCAACGTCTTCTTCCGCATAGGTATCAGTCAGAAGGTGGAGTTCGAGATCGACCCTGCGGTCGATACATCTGAGAAGATATTTCAGATCATGGATAAGCAGGGCGGAGCCTGGGGTGCACGCAGAGAGGTTATCTTCAATGCCATTGCAGCCATGAACGAGCTGCTGGATGCTGCGCCATTCTTGGATCTGCAGGGAAAAAAGATCGACCTGAGCGTTCAATTCGACGAGTTCAACCTGGATGTCCGGGCGATCTACGAGGGCAAGCCCTTCGATATTCCCACCAGCATGCCGTGCATTGACTCCATGCACGACGCTGCGGCCACCTCGCTTGCTCTTGCAGCGTTCACTATGAGCAGGTATGTAGATAAGATGAGCTTCTCAATGAAAGACGGTAAAACCGAGCTGCACATGCACTTCGAGCATTAAAGGTGCGGCTGGATTAATTAATGGAATAAAAGTTTTGAGTGCCGTGAAACTTGAAATATTTCATCCTAAAATAAAAAGATGAGAAACTATTATGAGATATTGACAGGATATATCTTCTCCTGCCCGATGGTTCCGTTTACCCAGGGCTGAAGGTACAGCATTATGACATCTGTGCTTCCAGCTTCTTTGGCGTTGAAGGTGAAAACCTGTTTTCCTGGTACGCCAACCATCGCGCCCTGGTTGCCCGGCATAGAGGCTGAATCCACAAGATCTAGATACCCAGTATCGAATTGGGCCCACCAGTTGAATCCAGTCGATCCAGTGTTGGACTCTAAGGAGATGGTGAAGTTCTCTCCCTGGCTGACGTTTATGGGATTTTCACATGGTGCATTGTCGCAGATGCTGCTGGCTGAGACTGCAGCTATGGAAAAAAAAGCTACAGTCAAAACTATGCTCAAGGATCTATTCATAAGAGTATCCCTCGAATCTATGGGATTAACAATTCTAATATTTATAAGTTGTTCAAAGATTATTATAAAGATATATTAGATATATATTAAATTTATAAAAATATAAAATATTGCCAAATCAACAAAATGGACTCCGTAGTACGCTGGAAAATCAAATAATCAATATACAAACCGAAATTAACCTCAAGACTTCATGGGGGCTGGCAATTGACCTAAATTGCCGAATATCTCTCTGGGGCCAGGATATGAGAGGCCCTACCAATTTGTGATACGGCTGTAACCCCTAAAGCCAAGGATCTTGCATGGGAGGATGAATCGGGGGATAATGCAACGGATGAACATTAACAAAATGTTAATTTGATTGTTAATATTAATATCTAAATTAATCTTAAGTCATTTTTTATATCTGTCGCGATTTAAAAATAATCTTTCTAAAATAAATATCGAATGCTTTAGTATTTTCTTCGAATCTTTCGTTAAAATTAATTACTAAAGAAAAATTCTTATACTAGGAGCGTGTAGTATGGGTCGAGGACCATGCAGGAAAGACAGACTTTGAACATTCTTCTTGCTGAGGATAACCCCGTGAACCAAAAAATAGCGCTGGTTGTGCTCAAGAAGCTCGGCTACCAAGCCGACACCGCCACCAATGGCCAGGAGGTCTTGCTGGCCCTGGAGGGGCAGCCCTATGATTTGGTGCTCATGGACATCCAGATGCCAGAAATGGATGGAATTGAAGCCACCAGAATAATCCGAAAACGCTGGCCTCTGGGTCCCAAGATAATAGTCGTCACAGCTTTTGATCAGGAGATCTGTCGCGATCTGTGTTTCGATGCGGGGGCGGATGATTTCCTCAATAAGCCGGTGAAGATGGAGGAGCTTGGTGCCGCGATCGAGCGCAATATGGGCGAGGTTTGCTGCGGTAGCTCTTTTGCCTGATAATTTTGTTTGTCGATGGAACTTCACTCTCTGGACATACACCTGATCTTGTCCCAGCCTGTCCCTCCTGTCCTAAGGGGATGGTCCAGCACCACGTCGATGAAGCTGAAGAGGACAAATGCGTAGATCGCATAGAAGTCACGTGCAAAACGCATGGCCTCCTCTTGATCATGGAAATGTCGTACTTCCATCTCCTCGCCGGACCCGGACTTGAGAGATCTGATACTGCTCTCCGCCACGAAACTGGAGAAGCCGCAGGAGGCTTTGGCAGGCTGGACGGCATCGATGTTCACAGGCACGCCTCCGTAGCTTTCGTAAATGTAGCGGATCTGCTCTTCTCGATCCTTCGCACCCTCCGCCTTTGCCTCCTCTATGATCTCTCCGTCCAGATATTCCGGCTGGGGAATGAGGCTGGCGTCTATGACGAAAGAGAATTCATCCTCATCCTCCCTGCCCAGGTCCACAGCCTCCAGGACTAGGCCTAGCCTTACCGGCTCCCCGTAGCCGAAGCTGCACTGCCAGCGTTCGCTCTCGACGTAGAGAAGGCTGTCGCGTAGCTCGGTGATGGTCAGCATTGACTTGGGCTATTATACTGTTTCCTCATAAGTCTTTTCGATATACGCAAGCCACAAGGTTAATGCCCTCCATCTGCGAAGAAGGAGGCTAATATCCAGCAAAAGCAAATGCATATTCCTAAAATCCGTCTGACCAAATGTGAAATTTGCTCATAATTTCCAAGCCAAAAGAGGAAGATGTGACCACTCCCTCGATTAAAATCGAGGGCATCTACGGACTTTCACCGATGGGA
>CAZPUO010000136.1:0-7601 GCA_964589745.1 uncultured Methanotrichaceae archaeon | reverse complement strand
AGTATAAATAGTTTGGTACAGGACTATAATTGATGGTTACTTGATATGGGCTAATAGAGACTTCTGGTGCAATAATCCCGAGATGACTATCAGGATTTGATAACATTGTTTCGCACACATTTTCCGCTTGCGAATAGTCAGTGGCGGAGACAATTTGCATTAGGACGCATACGGTCAATACCAACAGCCCGAGAGCCCATTTTTTTATTTTCATGATTAATCCCTCAAAATCAGAATAGCCAGATCTAATAAAAAAGATTTTGGTGAACTAAAGCCAATGGGCAGAAAAGAGGAGCGGATGGGGCATCTTATCATCTCACAATGCCCAGAACCGAGTGGGCCGTTGACGACATTGGAGGGGGCCTGGTAGAGCCTATTTGATGCCGCATTTCCTCTTTGCTGCATCCGTCATGAAAATATACTCACCGGCGCATCTATCATCCAGGTCATCAAGTCCTTCTAGATCGCCTTTTTGGAGCAGCTCCTCGCGTTTGAGATCCCAGCACGTCTTTTCCCCATTGGCTGCGCATATCTTGCAGCTTGGATTAGGGCATTGCATAGGGGGGTTATTGCATCGGATAGTTGTACTAACCGAGCCACTGAGAACCCTCGTTTCTATTATCCCGTAAAACTTTGGTGGTCTTGTTGGATTACCCATTGAAGGCAGAGGCATTCCAGCAATAAATTCGTTCTTTTCCAAATATTCAAGATTTTTGTAAAGAGTGTTATCTTTAAGATCATCGTAACCATATTTTAAGAGATGATCTTTGATATTTTCCATTTTAAATTTAGCATCTGGGTAGCCATTGATGATCTTGAGAATATCGCGACGCAACTTAGTCGTTGGCAATAGATCAATGTATTTTTCATGGATCACCCAGCACTCACCACCAAACTAATTCTAGAATTCAAGCTATGCATAATTATTTGATCAAGGTATTTAAAGGTTATCAAAAAATATATTCATATACTATTATTCTATTCATTCTTATTATGCAAGCTATAGTTAAAGTGCGAGCAGTCAATCGCTCGAAATTCGTGGCGATTCCCAAAGATTTCGTTAAGAAAATCGAAAGTGACTACATGACAGTGAAGCTAGACGAAATGGGGCGTTTGATCTATACTCCTGTCTCTGGGGTATCATGAAAACGGTATGCCAAGAGGCTGCGACCAACAGCCTCAGGGCGGGCGTATTGTCAACCAAAGACCACACTTTAGAGGTTAACAATGGTATTCTATTCTTGCGCTGAGTATAAAAGCTTACTGGAGCCTGCTTCAAACCGCCTTAAAGAAAACGGGGAGGCCGTTGGCGATCTGCTCCAGGTCGAAGGAGGCGAGGGGTTTGCGGTGGCTAAGTTTTCCTGGGGCTCGATTTTGGTGCCCAGTGAATTCGCCAACGAACTAAGGGAGCTGGTTGGCAAGAGGGTTTCAATCCTAAAAATGTCGGGAATTCATGTCAGGGATTTGACTGGGGTCGATAATGGCTGACCCGGATAGCGCCACACCGCCTCAGGTCGATCAACCTGGACCCGAAAAACGGACCGAGTATTTTCCGCGTCGGCAATGGACGCCGGTATTTTCGCCTGAGGCGGGCGAGGGATCATTACCGATAGGTTGGAAATGCCCGTGCGGTTACGGAGTGCATACGGAGAATGGTAAGGTTACATGCCCCACTTGTGGTCGAATTGTGCGCGACAACACATCAGCCGCAAAGCTTGACAGCTCACAGAGATGCACAACCGGGCGGCAGGGGCGGAACTGGAAGAAAGTTGGCAAAGGGCGGTCCTGATGGCCACCGAAAATCCTCCGAGGCCAGTACCTCTGCTAGTGAACTTTGACGAGATTCCCGGAGAGCTGCGCTACCTCAACCAATGGGTTTTATGGCGGTACACCTGGAAGGAAGATAAGGGCAAATGGGATAAGCCGCCCCTTCAACCTGATGGCAGGCTGGCCAGTTCCACAGCTAAACTTACCTGGAGCACGTTTCAGGTTGTAAGGGAAGCTTATGAATGTGGCTTGAACTTGCCCGTTGATGATCCTCAGCATTTTGACGGCGTGGGCTTCGTGCCCGCGAAGGTCGAGAAGGCAGAGAACCAGATCGTTTTAGGCGATCTCGATAAATGCTGTGATAAAGACACAGGAGAAATAGACGCTGATGTTTTGAAGGAATTGGAATTCATCAATTCCTACTGCGAGCTATCACCTTCTGGAACTGGAATTAGGTTTATCGCAAAAGGCAATGTTCTCTTTCCCGAAGGCCAAGACGGGGCGAAGAATGGTTTGTTTGAACTCTACCAAGCCCGTCATTACCTTACGATCACTGGCCACAGGCTGACGGAATACCCCACGAGCATAGAAAAACGATCGGATGAACTCAACGCATTTTATAATAAACATTTCACAAAAGGAGAGAATAAATCCACTGATAAAACCCCAAGCAGCGTACAGTCAGTTATACAGAAGCTTACCGACGATCAGATCATCGCCCTGGCATCTGAGGCTCACAATGGCGACAAGTTTCTCTCGCTCATGGCCGGTAACTGGCAGGAACACTTGAATAGAGATGGCAAACCTTTTGCTTCCGAAAGCGAAGCAGATGAGGCGCTTTGCTGTATCCTAGTCTTTTACACGCGGGACGAGGACCAAATTCTCCGGATAGTCGGAAGGTCCAAGCTCTTCGATGAAAAATGGAAGCGCAGCGACTACCAGCATAAAACCATTGGAAAAGCACTGGAACTGGTTAAAGAGGGATACAAAGGCGGCGAGATGGCAGCCGCAGAAGAGATCAGCGAAGAAGAACTCAAGGCTTACACCTTACCAGAAGGCCCAAAATTTGAGTGCGAGCTTCCCAAAGACAATTTTATCCAGCGATTCATTGCTTATGGTTCGGAAGTAAGCGATGCCTACCCGGACTTTTGGCTTGCTGGTGCCCTTCACGCCCTGGCTGTGATAGCCGATAAAAAGCTCAAAATGGTTCTCAAGCAAGGAACGATTTATCCTAATTTATATATATCTATAAATGGCAAATCTAGTTTGTCCAGAAAGAGCACGGTCGTGGATAAGACCGAAGCTTTGCTTTGCCAAGTGCTTCCTCAGCTCATATCATCCCGGGTCCCTACTGAGTTCAGCCCCGAGGCATTTACCGAGCATTTGAGCGATTATAATCATGCTCCCTGGGTCCGAGATGAGGCTGCAGGAGTCCTCAGTCTCATGAAACGAGATTACATGCGCGGTTTTAAGGACAGTTTGATGCAGATCTACGACTGTAAGCCCTTTTGTCGTAAGCTGCGAACATCGCAAAGAAAGAATGTAAAAACCGAGTTCAAGGTGGACGACCCTTATTTAAACGTGCTCTTTGCCACAACCGACGCCAGCCTGGGAGTGAACACGGAGCAGAACGACACCTTAAGCGGATTCATGGCTAGGTTCCTGTTCTTCTTCCCTCAGGGTAAAAACCCCACATGGCTGCCGCTCGAAGAAGGCACGGCGCAGAATAGCATCTTTGAGAATGTGGTGCGGAGCCAGTTAATAAGTATAGCCACAAAGATTGGGGGGCTTCAAGAGTGTACAGCGATGCACTTCAGCCCCGAGGCGGCCAAGTTCTATACAGAATGGCAGAGGATCAGAGAAGATGAGTGGACTACCAGCAATGATGGCTTCTGCATGCAGATTTACAGCAGGCTTGCGCCTACGGTGGCGAAGCTTGGGATGCTCTTCGAGTTGGGATCACCAGATTTTGATGTATCCAAGCCGATTAGGTTGGAATTCATTCAAGAGGCTTGTAGATTGGTGGATTCCTATTTCATGCCCACTGCAAGAGCTGTCTATGACCTTGTGGGCTCCAACGCCGAGAAGAATGTCATCGACAGGATAACGGCTTACCTGAAGAACCATAGTGGCAAGGCCACAAAAAAAGAGATCCTGCGTGATGTCAAAATTAAGAGTGCTGATTTTGACGATTACCTATTAACGATGATTGAAAGCGATGTCGTTGAAACCAAGGTCGTTAAGCGAGGTGGTAAAGGCAGGAATTCTTTATGGGTTCTTCTCCTCAATCAAGGCAACGTAGGGAAAGTGGGTAACGTAGCTATAATATCTAACATAGCCAACGTAGATAATGATAGGATAAAAGGAGATAATATAGGGAGAGAGAAATCTACTTTAGCTACGTTGGCGACGAACGCTATTTTCCCTATTGTGACTCCAAAGGGTGAGGAACCGCGACCCTCGGAGAGCAACGATCTGGCTGTTCTGGTTCGCCTGGCTACCAACTATGACACCCAACTTGCAGAGCCCGACAATCCATTCCGGTTCTCGCCGGTTCACCTGCAGGAAGGCGATGAGATCCTGGTAGATTATGAAAAAGCCAGGTCGTGGAAGTCTAGGGGCGTTGTCTCTGTGGTTGAGGTTTTCTTGCCCTGGGACCCATCACGTTACGATCCTGTTCACGATCCAGTTCAGCCGGAGGCGCCGGCATGACCTCCTCCTCCTTCAAGCAATGCGCAGCCTTCCGCCCGGATGGTCAGAGATGCCAGAGGGCGGCCAGGGAAGGCAACTACTGCCACTCTCATCGGCATTACCAGCCCAAAACCAGGATGCCGCCCACCGTCGCCGAGCGCGTCGAGCACCATCTATTCTCCTGCGTGGACTGTAACCGCCTGATTCCACCCGGCCGGGCACTCACTTTCACAATCCATGCCAAGCCCGATCCGGCCGAGAGCAGCCTGGTGCTCTGTGAGCCATGCTACAGGCTGCGACAGCAGATCGAGACCCGGATCATGGAGATTGTTTCAGCCGCGCCAGGCCACAGCCTCCACACGACCAGGATCTACGAGGACCTGGAGTGCTTCGGAGTGGACCAGGATCTTGTGGAAGCTGCTAGGCTGAGGATGCACGCAGACGGCAGGCTGGTGAGCAGCACATGAGGAAGGGCAAAACAAGATTGCGTAAGCGTAGCTGCGATCTCCTCAAATCTTCTTATGTAACGGGATTGAGAAGACATGACGGCAATGCATATCTAAAGTTACATAAGAAACTGCGCCGCCCAAGGACATACGATTGCAGAGACTACAACGGCCATGATGAGGAGCCGGGGTCAAGACAGATTTCAATTAGCTGAGGTTCATAAATGTCCGAGAATAATATCCCCAAACAGACGCGAGGTGTAACACTTCATACGCCTAAAGACGTCCGTCGCGTGGTCCAGAGGATCACCTCGAAGGCCTTCAGGGACGGTTCGGAGCTAGAATATGCTGGCCGGATAGCACAGCTAATGGGCTGCTGGCTGAAGGCATGGGAATTAGATAAATTTTCCGATATAGAAAAGAGATTGACCGCCCTTGAAGAGGCCAAGGCACAGGAGTCAAGAAAATGAAGGCAGACAGCCTGGACCGAAGGCTGGCAGCACTGGAAGCTACTGCTCCAAAACCTGACGGTTGGGGAAAGATCCTTTCACAATGCACCGATCAGGAACTCGACCGTTACGGAGAGATCGCGCTGCGGTATGAAGACCATCTTGGACTGACCGAAGAAGAAAATGCGTTTCTTGAAGGCCTGGTGAGCAAATATGCGCACGAATCTTGAGAATAGGCTTTCGCAATTGGAAAGTAAACTGCCGCCGCCTGATGAACTTGAAAAGCGTCGAAGGCAGGAATTTCTTTCTAGGTTCTCGGTGCCCGAACTAAAGCGCCTTGAAGAAATCATTTTGCGGACCGACCGGGATCGAAGCAAACTAACGGCCGAAGAAACTGCTTTTCTGGAAGAGCTGGAGGCCAAATATGGGACACTTAGAGACATTGAGTAAGCGTATAACCTCACTGGAGGCCGCACAACCTCTTGGCAGCGTTCTATCGTGCTGTGACTGGCGGCGAAAGCTGGCTAAGTGCTATGCTGCCCTTGAAGGCAGGCCATGGGCATGCACAGGTAACCTTGAGCAAAAACGGCAGAGAGAGGCCAAGCTGGCCAGGCACAAGGCGTATTTCGACGGCCCGGAGGCTCAAAGATGAGACACGGAATCGAGAGGAGACTTGAGGACCTGGAGAAATCCCATGGAGATGAACCGCTAGTGTCAGTCTCCTTTCAGTGGATGACGAGCGACGGTGTACCGTTCGGGCCTCTGATCCGGCGATTGGTGCCTAAAGACCGTTTCGGGTGGTTGAATGAAACTCGATCTTGAGAAGCGGATAGAGCGATTGGAGGAGAGAAAGAAGCCTCGGACCATTTCAACCCTCCTGGATCTCATAGTTCACGTTGAAGACCATCCAGACGAAGAGGCTGAGCTCTCCCCCGAGCTGCAGGAGCTTGTGGACAAGGCATCAAGAGTTAAATTAGACGTTGCTCCGCCAACTCACCCGGAAACCGAAGAGGAGAGCTAAAATGGTAAAGGCAACCCATCAAACGGCCAGGTTCGAGACTCAAACTTATCCAAACTTGTCTTAGACAAGTTCGCTAGATAGTGGTATTACATCCAATCAAAAGATGCTTTTAAAACTGAGGCAAAAATTGCACAAAAAATACACAACTTAACGCGGTCGAATTTGAATCCATCTTATTAAATGTGATATCTGGGAACCAGACCTAAGAAGTGTTCGCATATTGATTCTAAAACGCATAAAAATGTGGGAACAGGCATATCGAAGAGGTGAAGATCATACACCATGTATCATTTTGTATCATTGTATCATCTCCTCAGCCTTTGTCAATTTTTGTCAATTTGTCAATACTAGCAAAGCAATAACCAGGGCTGCCCGGCCCGCATCTCTTCAAAATCTACATAATAAAAAGGAAAATAATATATTATGAGGTGAATCTATGACAAAGAACGAAACCGAGAGCACCATAAGCACAGCTGAGATATTCGAACTATCCAGGGCCTCGCCCTCTCTAGAGTCTCAGGTAATGACAGCCCATAAGCAAGTGCGGTTTTTTGGCCAGCCCCACAATCCCTCACCCGATGGCCTGCACAAAGCCCTGGCTGATCTGCCATCCCTTCAAGCAAGGCTTACGGAAATCCGTAAGGACCTTTTCGATTGCTGCGCTGTCGAAGCTCCTGACGGTCAGCTGGTGGTCGTAGATAAAGACCGTTTTGACATTCTCGCTGATGAGCAACAAAAGATTGCCGCCAAGATCCGGGCAACCCTCGGAGTGATTACTAAGCTTGATGATCTTTTCAGGGTTGCCCAGGAGCACCGCGTCGCCATTCCAATAAAAAGCATATCGGGCATTGCTGGCCAGATCCAAGTTATACAGAACGAGATAGACAGAAATGGCTTCTCAATGAACGCAGACCAAATCCCGCATTTAAAGGAACTGCTGGCCGAAGCGCGTGAGATTTGGGCCGAAAGCGGTCTGTAAATCCCGGCCATAATTTCTTCTTTTTATTTTTATAATTTCTGTAATGCCCTAGAATCGCGACTGGACCATTAAGAGGTATGTTTGTGTGGTTTGTATATTTTATCGAGTCTAATAGCTGGATTAAGGTAGGAGTCACTTATCAACTTCGCCAGCGCCTTGCAGATATTAAACGCGCAACAAAAGCAGATATCAAGCTGCTGGGTTATCTATGTGAAACAGATAGAAAGATGGCATATGAGATTGAAACC
>CAZPUO010000135.1:0-7631 GCA_964589745.1 uncultured Methanotrichaceae archaeon | reverse complement strand
TCACCTCCGGAGAGTACATGCCGCTTTATGCAGGAAACAACATCTGCAAAGGGCTTCGTCGCCTGAACACGCCTCTGGCAGGGGTCATCTGCAACTCCCGGGAGGCCGCGGAGGAGAGAGAGATCGTGGAGAGCTTTGCCCGAGAACTGAAGAGCCGCTTGGTGGCCTTCATACCCAAGGACCCCATAGTGCAGCAGTGCGAGCGACGGGCGATAACGGTCATCGAAGGAGCGCCCGATTCGAAGATAGCCGACGTCTACCGTGCCCTGGCCAGGGAGATCATGTCAGGGGCAGAGCCAAAGATCCCAGAGCCCCTGAGCGATGAGCGGTTGCTGGAACTCACCAGGGCCTGAAAAGCGGGACTTGAAAAATATGAAGGCCGATTGTCCCAGGATTCTCCTGGCCGGAGATCGAAGCTCCAGTGGCAAGACCACCATAGTGGCAGGACTGCTCTCCGCGCTACAGAGGCGCGGCCTGAAAGTCCAGCCCTTTAAGGTGGCCATGGACTACATCGACCCCAGCTACCACACCTGGATTACGGGCAGAAGCTGCCGCAACCTGGACGGCTACCTCATGCCCGCGGCAGCGGTCGCGGAAATCTATGCCCATGCCGCTCAAGGCGCGGACATCTCAGTGATCGAAGGAGTGCGAGGCCTTTACGAAGGCTACGAAGGAGACCTGGGAAGCACAGCGCAGATCGCCAAGATGCTCCGAACGCCGGTCATTTTCGTGGTCGATGCCCGCAGCATCACCCGCAGCGCAGCGGCTCTGGTCAAGGGCTACAAGGACTTTGATCCCTGCGTTCAAATCAAAGGAGTCATCTTGAACAAGGTGGGGAGCGAAAGGCACGCCGAAAAGGCAAGAGCGGAGATCGAGCGCTACGCCGGGGTGGAGGTGGTGGGCGTGATAGGTCGCAACGATTCCATGCACCTGGCCATGCGCCACCTAGGCCTGGTGCCGGTTCTGGAGGGCAAGACCAGGCACGAGGGATTCGAGGAGCGGCTGGACAGGATTCGGGAGATCGTGGAGGAGGGCCTGGATCTGGACCGCATCTTGGAGCTGGCGGGCGAAGCCCGGCCTCTGCCGGAGGCTCAACTCGATCTCTACCGCGAGAGCGATGAGGGAAGCGGCGTTAAGATCGGCGTGGCCATGGATGAGGCCTTCAACTTTTACTACCGCGACAATCTGGAGATGATGGAGCTGGCTGGCGCCCGCGTCGTTCCCTTCAGCCCGGTGCATGACGCCAGCCTTCCGGATGCAGACGGCATCTACATCGGCGGAGGCTACCCGGAGCTTTATGCCCGCGAGCTATCCGAGAACGAGGGCATGCGAGCGTCGATGGAGAGGGCACATGAGAGAGACCTGCCCATCTATGCAGAGTGCGGCGGGCTGATGTACCTGGCCAGGGAGATCGAGTGGGAGGACGAAAGACATGAGATGGCCGGCCTGGTTCCCGGGAAGGTTCGGCGCGGAAGCATCCGGGTGGTGAGCTACGTGCACGGCAGGCTTGCGCGCGACTGCGCGCTCGGGCCCGCGGGAGAGCCCATCATGGGTCACGAGTTCCACCACTCCGAGCTGATAATGGATGAAGGAGACGAAAAAGCGAATTACGCCATCCGCTTGGAGCGCGGCGCGGGCATCAAGGACGGCTGGGACGGCTTCTGCAAGGGGAGCATGGTGGCCAGCTACTCCCACATCCACAGCGCATCCTACCGGGGATTTCCCTCCAACTTCATCAAAGCCTGCAACAGAAAGAAGGCATGAGCTTGTGACTTCCTCCCCGCCCCTAAAATGGCAGGGCTTCCTGATTCATGGAACACCTTTCGAGTTCTCCACAGGCTTGAATTCGACGCAGTCCGCGCCTACTACGTTGCCGCCCAATCCAAGTTCGGCTTTACAGGATATATGGTACAGGCGGCTGACTTGCATTCCCGACCAAGTGAGCCTGAAGGTTAACGGTTGAATGGAGATTAACATGATAGTAGATATAGTTGGTCTATGCGCAACGAAAGTGATGAAAGGGGGTACGATTCATCCCATTCCCTGAAGGGGGATAGATCTTCTTTACCCCTTTACCCCAACGTTAAGACTGCCCTGCTGGCAGGGAGGCACAGTGCAAATGCAGTGCCCGATGCTACAACCTTGTGACAATGAAGCTAGAACTGTTCGAAAGGTAGATCTCAGATGCGATTTCCCTACAATCGTACTGGTGGTTGCAGAGAATGACACCTGAAGAGAGCAGCGATGTACGAGAGATGGTCTGGGAGATGAGCAGGATGACAAGCAAGATCCTGATTTTAGGAATTATCCTCATTCTTGCGATCCTGGCTGTGCTCATGCACTATGGCATTGTACGATTATCCCGTTGAGAGAGCGTCTTTCTCCTGTGGAGCCTGTATGTCTATCGATTTTGGCTTTCCTATTCTCCTGCAGCAATGGGCTGGGAATCCCATGCATGCAGCTCAGCTTTTTTGTGATCGGGTGATCCAGGCCAAACTCTTGCTCCGACAGCCCCTTGATCCGCCAGATATCAGCGAGAAATTTGCCGATCTCTTTCTTGATGTAGTTGCGGTTTTGCCCAGTCATGAGGCCACCAGCTTTGCAGCTATGAAGCTATCATTCATAAGCAGCTTTCTCGTGGTATTCATAGGCCAATAGGGATATTTTGTCGCCGATAGGGATAGTTAAGTCGGTATCCTCCAGCCGAGCCATGCCCTCTTAGATATAGGTAATCCAGATCTTCTGCTCCCTCTCACCTGCCTTTCGGTACTGAGCCTCTATCTCCCGGTAGACCACATCGAAGTCTAGCTCTGCAATGACGAGAGCGGAGCAGTCCGAAGCGTCCCCAGGCCGGTTGGCGATCATCTTCATGATGAAGATGTCTTCAGTGGAGGCATCTCTAACCACTAGATTCCCGGAGGACCTGATTCGGGTAGCTCTCTGCCACATGGCCTCGGAGAGGCAAAAGTCATAGGAGATGCGCCCGCGAAGATGTCCAGGATACGTCCACCTTTCACGGCCAGCCTGTTAACGCCGAGCCGCTCATGCCTCTTTTCCGGGCCGATGATCTGAAAGCCCAAGCTCTTGGCAAAGCCAAGAAGGGCCTCCTTGTCCTCCTCGCTCCTGCAGACGACATCGATATCTTTGGTGGAGTCCTTAAGCCCCAGCTCCAGCATCGCGGCTCCGCCTATGAGCAGGACCTCGACCCTGTGCTCCAGAACCCGGCCAAGCTGCTCGAACATCTCATTGATCTCCTCTCGCCTGGAGATCTTGTTAGAGCTGGATATCATAGAGATCAGTCCTGTCTTTGATATCATCCAGGGTTGGATAGCCTCTGATCCTCTCGCCCTGTAGCACCGCATTCAGATTCTTCATCATTGGATGATCGATCGCCTCCAATTTATCCTTGTTCTTCAGATAGAACAGTATGCAAAAAAGCCTTTGGGAGAGTTCTCCTGCCGAGTCCAGTGAGTGAATGAAGACCTCCTGGATGGATAGCGCTCTTTTGGGCAGGGTATAATAATTGTCCCTCAGGCCCAGCTCGATCCCGTAATCCTCGTAGGCGCTAAAGGATGTAGGCGTGGCATCCTGAGGGCGTATGCTCTTGAAGAGCACGCTGCTCCCGTAGCTCTTGATGAGCAGGGCTTCACGAGGGATGAGACGCAGAACCTGATATTCTGTGAGCGCAGTCACAAAGTCCTTAAGCTCCTGCCAGAGTTTGAAGTTGAGAGAGTACCAGTAGGCTTTGCCGTTCTTGGAGCGGCTGACCACGCCCAGCCGGAGGAAGCCTTTCAAATAGCCATACAGGGTGTCACCTGGCATACCCGTTTCCTCGACCAGAGCCTCCAGGCTCTTGGGGGTCTGGTCCAGCCTGAGGAGGAGTTCCACTCTGCGTAGGGAGAGAATCTTCTGCAGGGGTGAGGCCCTGTGGTTGTAGTAGAGCTTCTTGAAAGCCTCTGCCGGAAGCGTCGCAGCTAGGATGGCTTCGCGCCCGCTCCGCTCTACCAATCCCATCTCCACCAGATGCGTTAAGAGTCTGGATACGGTTTCTCTCCGGAGGCCAAACTCCTCTCGAAGCGTGCTGGGATTTACCGGATCTTCGGAACCGGCGATGAAGGTGAGCGCTCGGACATCGTTCTGGCTAAAACGCATTCTCTTTGAATTTGATCAAACATGTATATAAATGAGATTTAATTTCAAGAGGAGTTTCTATTGTCGTGGCCCTCTAACTACAGGCGTTACCAGGCAGGACATCCGCGAGTACCCGAAGGTCGCTGTGCCAGAGGCCATAGTCAATGCCATAGTCCACCGGGATTGCAGCCACTTCACGAGAGGAAGCCGTCCAGGTGCGAATTTTTGCCGACCGCCTGGAGGTCGAGAACCCGGGGCAGCTTCTATAGCAGAGTGACCATCGATAAATTGCAGAAGGGCTAATAAATTTATAATGTTGCTGCATCTGGGGCCGTTGTTAGCGAAAAGAGGAGTTGCAAGCTTGGCCAGCCCTCAAGTCGCATCACTCCTATTTTTGCCTCCTCCTATTGGCTGGCCTTCTAGATGAGAACAATGAAAGACTGAAGCTATAGGCTTATCCACAGCCGTGATTGGATAATCTAAAGCATGAGAGCCTCTCTAAATTCTGGAGAGTTAATAGGAGGGAGGCAAAAGTCTTGGGTGTAGGAGGGAGAAAAGAGATTATCGACTTTTGCCAATATATTATACGTCAATCGCCGAGATATAAGGCTTTCGCCCCGGAAATTTGAGGAGCATTTATCTTGATAGAAATAACCAGAAAACAGTAATCGAAATCTCAGGCGGGCCAGCGCCGATCCGCAGCGCCCTTTCAGGAGGAGCCTATCACGGTGTGAAGGCCTGATCCCGCCCAGAGCTCGACTATCAGCCGGGTTGAGCGGCAAGCACAGCACTGGAATGTTACACAGCGCCCCTCTCACAGGGGCCCGACACCATTATGATGCGGGGCCTGCTGCTTGCCTCTGCCACGGCTTTGTGCCGCGCCCTGCACCTGGCGAGGTTCCAGATGAGCCGATTCAAAGGCATGCTACGCCGATTAGGGCGTGCATATCTCCCGACCTTAGGAGTCTCTCAGCCTTCTCTGGCGCTTTCCGAATGCTGCCCAAAGACAGCACCTCTTTTGGCTTCTGGAGCTTCAAAGGCTCGTCCACGAAAGATCTGCCTCTTGAAATCCCCTGCCTCAAGAGCCAAGCAGGAAAGCAAGCACCTCGTTCTTACAGCGCAAAACGCGGCAAACTATCTATATAATCGTTATAGATATTTGTAGTTTGCGCTTGAAAGCTTGAAAGCCTTAGAGATGATTGGAGATCGGAGCAAAAAGCTATTGCTGCGCCACCATCCACAGGGCAATGGCTTGGCCAGGTATACCTTGGGCTGGCCTAAGCGGGAGATTGGGAGAGATTGGCTAAGAAAGCGAAGGATAGCGATTCCACAATCTTCCGGCGTTCCGCCGCAAGCTGCGGTTTTTCCAGACGTGTGCAAGGACTGCCTCATAGATCAAACTCCAGCAGTCCCAGTCCACACTCCAACGCAGATTAAACGCTGCATACGCCACAATAGCAGAAATATCTTCCATACCATAGAACCTCAGCTCTCCTTCGCGCCTTCGCGGCTTCGTGTGATACCGTTGCTCCCAAGATCTCCATGCACCAGGGCCAGCGAAGGACGATAGAGCTAAATAAATTGCATCCCTTTCTTTGGGCCAGGTGATCCAAAATGGTGAAGATGCCAGCGGATGTGAAGGAAACCCTGCAAAAGCAAAAGCCAGTGCCTATCGCCACGGCCAGCAAGAGCGGAATTCCCAATGTAGTCTTCGTGGGGCTCTTGAAAATTGTAGACGATGAGACCCTGATGATCGCGGACAATTTCTTCTACAAGACCGCCCAGAATCTGATGGAGAATCCCAAGATATCCATCCTCTGCTACAACGGCGAGACCAAGAAGTCCTTCCAGATCAAGGGCGATGTGACCGTCTGCAAGGAGGGCGAGAGCTTCGAGCAGATGAGGAAATGGGTGCACGGAGTCAACGAGAAGCTGCCTGCCAAGAGCTGCGTGATGGTCAAGATCAGCGAGATCTACAACGCCATGTGGGGACCGGCTGCGGGGAAGAAGATAGCTTAGAAAAACAACTAACAATAGTAGTAGATACGGGAAAAACCTCGTATACGTAATTCAGAACGGCTACCAAGGCACGCAATTACGTTATTTTTCTTAAATATCTCACGGCATATATCCAAACCAGCCACAGTCAAATGATATGTCATTTCTCCTCGCGTTGGATGTGGGCTAACATAACCGCGAGCGATTAGGGCACGGAAGGCTTTTTCGGCTTCCTTTTTCTCCCGCTTGTCATTTTGAAACTTCTTCATGAAATATTGCCGAGGAACATGGCCACTCTTGCTTATATTCACGGCTTTGCAAATGCTTGCCAAAATTAGCCGTTCGTACTCACTTATCACACGTTTTAGAATAGCTCAAAAGGATAAAAATGTTGCGCATAATGCAATCCTTGCACATCAACAAACCTATATATAGTTCTGAATGTCTATACAATACCATGAGTAGATCGACTGTCAGGTATGCTATCGAAGCCGTGACAGATAAAGGTATAGATACTGATCTGTTGCTTTATGAGGAGATCGAGCGGCATCCTGGCGAGAGCATATACGCCCTGGCCAAAACCATGATGTGGAGCACCGGGAAAACATACTCGGCAGCTCGGAGGCTGGAGAGAGCCGGAATGGTCCACATCGAGAAGTCCATGAAAAATGGTCGTGAAGTGCTCATGATCAAGCCAAAGACCTGGAAGGAATATTTCACTCCAGAAGAGCTGGAGGAGATGAGCCGCCCTGAGTTTATGGATGATATCGAAAGACTCACCCGACAGGCGTGGCAGAAGAGCGAAGACTGAAAATAGAAAATATTTTTCCGCAGTACCATCGCCATCATCTCCCAACCCGCATCCTTCGCCACCAAGAAAACTTGCCCGCTTCCTGCGCCTTTTCCTCCTCATGCCCGTGCGGACACGGGTGAGTGCGTGGGCAAGCATCATGTTCGCATTTCTCAGCATACTTCCAACCTAAAAGACGCTGTGCATGCTCCGTTCACCCCGAAAACCTCCGGAAAAGCACTCGCGCACCCCTAGGCCCGCGCTCTCCGCGAGGGCTGCCCCGCGCGCGGAAGGCTCTTTTGTTTACTCGTTTGGACCATCATCTTTTTTAGCAACGAGAAAATTGCAATCCTCCATCGCCGCGATAAAGATAACAAGCATCAGTCATATTATGGCAGCTGAAGGTCAGAAGCAAAGATAACAAAATAAAAAAAGAAGTGCCCTGCATCTTCTATTCATAGATTAACCTGTAGCCTCAGCCCTCCAATTACTTTCTTGCCGTCCAATGATTCTGTAATATCGTAGATTGCTTTATTTCCGCGGTCCTTGCGCGAGGAAGCTATGACTATCAAACGCAATATCGACGTTTGGCCTGGCTGAAGCTTTAATTTCATGCTCGCGTTCCTGGGATCCGAAATTCGAAGGAGTGGAACTCCATTCAAGATTACGGGTTTTAGCCCTTTGAGTTCATACTTCTTTATCAATCTACTAT
>CAZPUO010000134.1:0-7636 GCA_964589745.1 uncultured Methanotrichaceae archaeon | reverse complement strand
CATGTTAAATAATATGGCAATTATGAGTATAAATAGTTTGGTACAGGACTATAGTGTAACCTTTAGCCTGGAAGCCGTGGGGACCGAGCCTATCACCTATCATTGGATGAAGAATGGCGGAGAAATTGCAGGAGCCAATTCCAACAGTTACAGCATATCGAAGGTGACCGCTGAGGATTCGGGTAGCTACAGCGTGATAGTGAATAACGTCTGCGGCTCGGTCGTATCGAGTGCCGCAGCTCTTACCGTAAATTCGATGCCTTCGATTCGGGTTCAGCCACAATCTCAGCTGGTCTGCGAAGGCTCCAGTGTCACCTTGAGCGTGGAGGCCACGGGGACCGAACCCTTATCTTACCAATGGATGGCAAACGGTGAGAGTATTGCTGGCGCGATCACAAATACCTACACCATACCGCATGTAAGCAGCGGTGGATGTAACTGCTACAGCGTGATGGTAAGCAATAGCTGTGGTTCAGTTGAATCGGATATAGCAACCCTGACGCTGAAATCAGGGCCATCGATCCAGGTGCAGCCCTTATCCCAGGTAGTCTGCATGGGTTCCACCGTCGACTTCAACGTGAATGCGACAGGCACGGAGCCGCTCTCCTATCAGTGGAAGAAGAATGGCGCAGACATCGCGGGAGCAAACGCGGACACCTACACCATACCTAGTGCGAGTGCAGGGGATGCTGGTAGCTTCAGTGTAATTGTAAGTAACTGCTGCGGCTCGGTCGAATCAAGTGCTGCAGCACTGGCCGTAAACTCGATGCCTTTGATTCAGACTCAACCGCTGTCTCAGGAGACCTGTTCAGGCTCATCTGTAGCCTTCAGTGTTGAAGCTTCGGGAACAGAACCCATCGTCTACCAGTGGAAGAAGGATGGAGTAGAAATTCCGGGAGCTAACTCAAACAATTACAGCATAGAAAGTGTAAGCGCCAATGATGCAGGCGGTTACAGTGTTATGATTAGCAATGCCTGCGGCTCGGTCGAATCGAGTGCTGCAGCACTGGCCGTAAACTCGCTGCCTTTGATTCAGGTTCAGCCGCTCTCCCAGGTGATCTGCTCAGGCTCATCTGTAGCCTTCAGTATTGAAGCCTCAGGAACAGAACCCATCGCCTACCAGTGGAAGAAGGATGGAGTAGAAATTCCGGGAGCCAATTCAAACAATTACAGCATAGAAAGTGTAAGCGCCAATGATGCAGGCGGTTACAGTGTTATGATTAGCAATGCCTGCGGCTCGGTCGAATCGAGTGCCGCAGTACTGGCCGTAAACTCGCTGCCTTCGATTCAGATTCAACCGCTGTCTCAGGAGACCTGTTCAGGCTCATCTGTAGCCTTCAGTATTGAAGCCTCAGGAACAGAACCCATCGTCTACCAGTGGAAGAAGGATGGTGTAGACATCGCCGGTGCAACCACAAACACTTACAGCATACCTAATGCAGGCGCAGGAGACTCTGGGAGCTATAGCGTGATGGTAATCAACGGTTGCGGCTCAGCTGAATCGAATGCTGCAAATCTCAAAGTGGACTTCATGCCTTCGATTCGAATTCAGCCGCTATGCCAAGAGGTCTGCCTGGGCTCGCCGGTCACCATCAGCGTAGAAGCGACAGGTACTGATCCACTATCTTACCAGTGGAAGAAGGACGGCGAAAATATCACGGGAGCCAGCTCAAACATCTACAGCATACCCGCCGCAGCCATGAGCGATGAAGGCTGCTACAGCGTAGTAGTAAGCAATGGTTGCGGTTCTGTCGAATCCAATGTGGCAACCCTGAATACAAGCTCCTCTCCGTCGATCTTGGTTCAGCCATCATCCCAGGTGGCCTGCGAGGCTTCAGCTGTGGCCTTCGGCGTTGAAGCCACGGGGACAGGACCGCTCTTCTATCAGTGGAAGAGGAACGGGGAAAACATTACGGGAGCAAACACAGAGTCTTACAGCATACCATGTGTGAGTTCAAACGACGAAGGCAGCTACAGCGCCTTGGTAAGCAATAAATGCGGATCTGTTGAATCGGACACGGCAACCCTCGCCATAATCTCAATGCCTTCGATCCTGGTTCAGCCATTATGCCAAGAGGTCTGCACAGGCTCCCCTGTAACATTCAGCGTTGAAGCCACGGGAACCGGGCCACTGGCCTACCAATGGAAAAAGAACAACAAAGAGATTCCAGGAGCCAACTCAAACACTTACACCGTACCATGCCTGAGCCCGAGCGATGAAGGATGCTACAGGGTTGTGGTGTACAACAGCTGCGGATGGGTCGAATCAGATACAGCAACGCTGGCAATCAGGAAGGTGCCGTGCATAGTCACCCAACCGATCGGCCAGGCCAGCTGTACCTGCACCTGCAAGCCGGTCACTTTCAGCGTGACGGCTACAGGACCGAAGCCTCTGTATTACCAGTGGATGAAGGACGGCATGATCCTTCAGGGTGCCACTTCAGATGAGCTGAAGATCTATGATGTGACTTCAGACAGCGCTGGCGAGTACAGTGTGGTGGTGACCAATGATTATGGTTCTGTGGAATCGAACGCTGTGACCTTGAAGGTGGACCAGCCTCCAGAGATTGCCAGAAAGAAGCCGACCTGCCAGGTTGTTCATGCCGGTGATACATTGACTATGGAGGTAGAGGCAACGGGAACTGGGCCACTCTCATACCAGTGGATGAAGAATGGGCTCAACATTTCCGATGCCACCTCGGCCACCTACACCTTAAGAAACGCGACAAAGAACGATACAGGCAACTACAGGGTACTGGTGAGCAACAGCTACTGCTCGGTTGAATCGAACATCGGGACGTTGAAGATCGCTGAGGTCATTTCAAAACCGTACTGCCGCTGATGAGCCCGCGTGAGGTTCATTTCCTCTGATCCGCTCCGAGGGGATCAGAGGATTTCATGCCATTCGCGTACGGTGACACATTTGGTACTTGGCAGTCTAGATGCGCCCAGTTCAGGTTGATTTCGCGAACTCGCAGCACTAAAACATGCTTTCGGGAGCCGCTCCGAGATGAACCCAAGAAAATCAATCTGGTTGGATGCGATCATTATAACCTTTCAAAGTCGCCTAAAGATCTTCTACGGTGAGAAGTTGGGAGGAAGGCAATTGATCCTAGCAGGCCGAAAATTTGGATGCATACTCATTTTGGCTAAAAAGATGTGTAAATCGGACCATCCCTCACAATATAATAAATTTGTTTATTTTAAATATTGTCGATCAGCTCTTGCTGATCATTGTCCCCACGCCCTCGTCCGTGAGCAGCTCCAACAGGACTGCGTGATGCTTTCTGCCATCGATGATGTGGGCCTTGTCCACTCCGCCCTGCACCACGCGC
Source organism: uncultured Methanotrichaceae archaeon (assembly GCA_964589745.1). Taxonomy (GTDB): domain Archaea; phylum Halobacteriota; class Methanosarcinia; order Methanotrichales; family Methanotrichaceae; genus Methanothrix. The sequence continues at coordinate 4,301 of CAZPUO010000134.1, read as the reverse complement.
ACACAGGCCTCTACTTTTGGAATCATGCCGCCCTTGATGATGCCCTCCTGCACCAGTCGATCGAAGTCCGATACAGGGAACTCGGAGATTACGCTGGCCGGGTCGTCGGGATTCATGCGCACGCCCTCCACATCGGTTATCGAGAAGAACTTCTTGGCGCGCATGGCTATAGCCACGGCACCCGCAGCCGTATCCGCGTTCACGTTGAGGTTGTTGCCCTCACTATCAGCGGCTATGGGAGAGATCACGGGAATGTAGCCTTTTCCGGCCATGATCATGAGGATCTCCGGGTCCACCTTGTCCACCTCGCCTACGAATCCCAGATCTACTGGCTCCTTGCCCTGGATCTTGACAGGACCCTTCTTCCTCGCCTTCAGGAACATGCCGTCCTGGCCAGAGAGTCCGATGCCCTTGCCTCCATGCTTGCCGATGAGATTGACCAGTTCTGCATTTATATTGCCGAGCAGGACCATGCGGGCGATCTCCAAGGTCTCTTTATCCGTCACGCGCAAGCCGCCCACGAACTCAGCCTTCTTGCCGAACCTCTCCATGGCCTCCGATATCTCTGGACCCCCGCCATGAACGATGATGGGATGGATGCCGATGTAGCGCAGCAACACTACATCCTGGATAAAGTCCTCCAGAACGGCGCGATCGGACATGATCGATCCACCGATCTTGAAGACCATTATGGAATCGTAGAACTCGCGAATATAAGGCAGAGCCTCAATAAGCACATGTTCTCTCTTTACCGACACTTTTCATACCTCTTCAAAAGACCGTTATGTGCGTTATGCTTTTATCTTTTTCCCGTCTCCCATTTGGCCTTAATCTCCTATTCATTGATTTTCGTATCTGCTTAATTTTCTCTTAATCATCCCTCGTCTCAACTGACTCCTGGTCCAATATCCGGATTCAAAAATTTCAAATACATTGCAGAAGATATATTTGACCTTCCAGGATTTCCGTTCTTGGAACGCCGAGGGGGCACAGGTTTCGGCCATGGCAAAAGAGAAAAAAGTGGATACTTTAGGCCCGGGAAATGCATTCCGAGACTGGCTCGTGGATGTCCTGGGAGAGCGGATAGTCGATCGAAACTGCAAGGTCAATGTCTATAAGATCATGCCATCGTCTCATACCGTTTGTAGATACGAGTTTTTCCAGCAGGGATTCAGCGTTGTGGCAAAGTTCTATGCCGAACCTACAGGCTGGAAGAGGAATTACAATCCTGTTCGGTCTATGGAAAAAGAATTCGATACCCTCAAGAGGATCGAAACGATCATCGATACCCCTCGACCGCTAGCCGTCAGGAAGGATTTTCACTGCGTTCTTCTGACGGAATACGTAAAAGGAAGATCCCTCTACAACTGCATGAAAGTGGACGACGGGCTGTACGATAGACTCACGGCAGTGGCCCACGCTCAAAGAAAGCTCCATGATCAAACGAGATCAGATTACAGAAAGGAGAGGGATTTCGCAAGGTTCCACAAGGTCTTAGACCAGCTCAGGCTGGACCCTGACACCAGGCTGAAATACAATCGCCTCCTGGGAGAATGGTGGTACAGCCCGCTGATCAACCAGCCCTTCGGCTGCAGGGTGCATGGTGACGCCAATCCCATGAACTACCTGTTCAACCATAGCAGAGTCTATTTGCTGGACTTCGAGAGCTCCTGGGAGCACGCTAACTTCGTGCAGGATCTGGGTATTGTCGCTGCCGAGCTCAAACATTATTTTGTCATTCACCGAAGAGATGGCAGGCTTGCAGAGCCGTATATCGGCCACTTCCTCTGGCAATACGGTAGCAGTGAATCAGAGTTCTATGCGATAACCCGCGCCTTGCCGTTCTTCATGAGCTTGGGGCTGCTGAGAATGGCCAGGCTTGGGCAGAGTCCGGGGCACAGAGCCTATATCCTCCAAGAAGCCTTGGCATGTCTAAAGAGCGGCCTGAAGGCCATTTCTTAAAAGCCCCTTGCCCGAACGAAGAATGAAAGAAGGCTTCGCGACATCTCATCCTGAGGTATTGGGTCATTTTCTTCTCAGCCGGATATGCAGTCGGTCGGAGTAGTTTACACCCAAACGCAAGGCAAGATCCCAGGCTTCCCTGGCTCCGCGCATTTCTTGATCAGCCCCATTAGCCATTATCCAGATCCTCTCCTTGGGCAGGACGGGGACCTGCTCCTCCAATAATCTGGAGGTCCAGCACCAGGAAGCTCTGCCGACCACAAACTTAAGATGTACGTTTTCTTTCCCGGCCCAGTAGGCCGGATGGAAATCCGATCCTCTCTTGGGGCTGACCACTGCGCAATGGATCCGTCTCAGGATCTCCTCGGAAATGGGGTTGGTGCCATTGGTCTCGATGTGAACCTCCGTTCCGGCCTCATGAAGCAAAACGATCAACTCCGACAGCTCGGGCATCTGTAGCGTCGGCTCGCCTCCAGTTATGACCACCCTTGTACCTTCGATCCTCTCCTGCACGACAGGCAAGGGCAGCTCCTGCCATTGCTTCAGGTGTGTGTCGCAGCCTTCGCAACACAGGTTGCAGCCGGCAAGCCTGACAAATGTGGCTGGCCTTCCCATGGCTGGGCCCTCACCCTGGATGGAATAAAAGATCTCAGCTATGCGCATTTTACCATTTCATCTCCAAATTGGACAAGTCTGCTCTCATTCCTTGAGAATAAAAAATAATTGGCTCTTCCGAAAGGTCGCTTACTTGGCGTTAGCTGCTGAAGTGGGTGAGATTTTGAACCATGTCATACTCATTAGGTAAGAGTATAGAAGGCCGTTCAATGGCGGATTTTTGTGATGGAGTTTTCAAAATAATTTTAGCTGAAACTAACAGCCGACCGTAAAACATTAATGTTAAAAATGTTCATTATTTAAAGTGATAATCTTTCGATCATCATGATTGAGGATGATGCTTGCCTCAGATATTACCCCGTTTAACATGGGAAAGAGAAAAACCGCATCAACGTGACCAAGGAGTTTGGGGAGATTGTCCATAAAAATAGGAATTGAGCTCAGCCACGGGAAGCTTCGCTGCGACCTACTCACCCACCCAGAGAGATACTTCTTTATCCTGGTAGCGGATGGCCAGGGCGTTCTCTGCATCCGAACCTGCGATCCCCAGGGTGAGAATATGGAGGCACATATCATTGAGGGACTTATTCCCAATGAGGAAGGATATCTGGTTTCAGTATTCGAAGAGGGTATTAGGGATGCCATTTGGGAGCTGCGAGATCAGAGGAGGTCTTCTTGCGAGGGTGATGAATATCATGAGTATCCTATCTCGTCCCGCCTGTCATGTATGATCTGTAAGATGCCCGACCTGGCGGACTGGATCATCTCATCCGTTCTAACCAACGACAAGAACCTGGTTATCTTTTCCCATTGGGAAGCCGAGATCCCCAGAAGAAATTGGGAATCGCAGAAAGACGTTCATTGACCTTCCATCATCTCAGCAACAGGATGAATCCGGCTTATTCTTATAGCACAAGCCTTTCAGCATCATTTGCATGCCAGCCTGCCAAGGTTCTCCAATTTCCATTATGAAAGGATCCATTTTTGATTATAGCAGCTCTCTCGAAAAGTCATCAGCGACCCCTGAAGGCATCTCTTGCTGAACTGGAACTCGATCCGTTCAGGAAAGGATCATTCACCTCGCTAGTTTCAAAGAGATATGCTCTGAGCCAAGTACTGCAGAGCAGCTGACCCGCCAGCACTGCCCAGGCCTAGGACCGGCGAAAGGTGGCAGAGTCGACCAAAAAGCATCCGTGGTGGTTCATCACCAAAGACCACAAGTTTTAAGTGCTTCGCAAGTTCCTGTTTGTTCAGTTAAATTCGAACAAACGATGGAATCCGCATACAATGAGGAAGCGTGGATGAGGCTAGCCACGCCTAAAGATCCCCAACAGGCCTATCGTGATCAAATTTATAAACGTAAAGCACATCCATGCACGGTAATGCCGTGCGCGAGATACGGCTGCTTAGGGCAGCATGGATAATGGTAATTCAACAAACACAAAATATAAATAGAGACAATATGTCCTAAATATATTGCAATAGTCATGTATTGGAGGAGATTCATGGATCACGTCAGGGTCGGCGGAGTTTGTTTGCTTCTCATAGTAATAGCTGCAGCTCTGCCATTAAATGTATTGGCTCAGCCTTCCCAGTCCGCAACTGGTTCAAGCGATCAGCCAGGTGGAAACGCCGCTGGAGGGGCAACCCCAATCATAAGCAAAAGCCTGCTTTCCGAAAGCAGCGGACAGGGAGAAACCATATCCGCAGAGAAACTGGCGAAA
>CAZPUO010000133.1:0-7656 GCA_964589745.1 uncultured Methanotrichaceae archaeon | reverse complement strand
CCTTTGCTGTTCGACTGTGGAGCGGGCACCCTCTTGCGCCTGGACCAGGCAGGAGTGGGCCTGGAGGCCTTGGATACAGTGGTACTGACGCACCTTCACCTGGACCACGTCTCCGATCTGCTGGCTCTAGCAAATGCGCGCTACCTCTCCCAGCTTCCCGGCCTGGAGATTTATGGGCCCGCAAACACCGAGCAGTGGTTCAAGACACTGCACAGCTCCTTCCCCTACCTGGAGAAGATGGAGGTTACCGTGCACGAGGTGCAGCCCATGGATTCGCTCAACCTGAAGGGCTGCGATATCTTCGCCGAGGAGGCCAGGCACAGCATCACCGCGCTGGCTTTTCGCCTGGAATGGGACGAGAAGGTGGTGGTCTACTCGGGCGACACCGAGCCCTCGGTGCGCGTGGCCGCACTGGCGGAGGGAGCAGACTTGTTGGTGCACGAGTGCTCCTTTCCTGAGCCCTTCGAGGTGACGAACCACACGACGCCGCATAGGCTTGGAAGTGTGCTGGGAAATGCGAAAGTGAAGCGTGTGGTACTCACGCACCTTTATCCGCATGCGATAGGCCACGAGGAGGAGATGGCGCAGGAAGTGGGCGAGCTATCCGGAACGCCGACGGAAACGGGATGGGATATGATGACCTTAATTCCCTGATCCAGGAATGCATCATTATCTTCTGATTAGACAGACACGCTTCATCCAATCTTGCTCCACGTTTTACCGTCCCCTTGATAATTGGCCTTGTGGCTGAATCTCCTCCCACTAGAAAGGGAAGTTCAGATCGCCAGCCATATCCTTTGGCTGCTCGCTTCCCAGGTTATTTCAGGATAACCTATCACCGCCCCATTCCAGCTCAGATCCCCAGTTCTCATCCATCATCTTCCCCGTAAAGTGGTTGCCATCCGGGGAGATAGTTATCTCCACGCTTCCGTGGGTCTGGCCGTACTTGAACGGGCTGCTCTGAGGCGTATTTGGATCATCATTCCGTAGAGTGCCGGTGAAGGTATTGCCGTTGATGGTTCCCACTATCGTTTCGCTCTTGAAGAATTCAGGAGGTGTAAGGGTTACGGAACTTCCCGATTGCGATAGTACGTAAGCGCATTTTATTCCACCACAGAAGGGAACTTTACTGCCACCGATTATCGACCAGAGCTGCCACTTACCGTTTAATCCCTGCGCGGGCAAGGCAAGGTCGGGCAGGACAACTCTGCTGCAGCCCATCGTGTCCAGCCTCTTCACCACCACGGTGGCGCTGCCCTTTGCCGTCACATCCCAGATCAGATTGCCGGGCTGGCTGAGGTGCTGCTTTCTGTCTCCGCCCACGGCACCTTCTCCCTGAAGCTCGATGGTCACGTCCGTCCCGGCATCGCTCACGCTCAATATCTCTGCGGTGACCTTCCATTCCTGGGGCGAAGCCGAGTCATTCCTGGCCACAAGCCCTACTCTGGCTCTGCCTATAGCCTCTTCCATGCTCAAAGGGCCGAGCCTCTTTTCGGCACGAAGGTCGTTTATGACCTTGAGAACAGCCTCATCGATGGCCAGGATCCTTCCGCCAAGCTCCGTAGGGGCAACCACCCTCTTGCCATCGATGTCGAGGGTTGTTCGAGCTGTCTCTGCCAGGATCCCCTTAATTTCCCCGGCATTGAGCTTGGGATTAAGCGCTCCGATCAGTGCCGCCGCTGCCGTCACTTGCGGTGTGGCCATGCTAGTGCCGCCGTTATTGTTCTGCAGATTTCCCTGGTTGTCAAAGCCCTTCACTGCCTGCTCGCCCGGCGCAGCCAGGGTGACCTCAAAGTTGGCGCTGGCCATGTTGCTCTTAGACGTTTCCAGGCCGTCGGCATCCCTCTGGCCGGCCGTCCTGCTGCCGTCGTTCATGACATTGCCCACAGTGATCATGTTAGGCAGGTTAAGGCCGCTCGGAAAACGGCGGTTTCCGTCTACTACCTCTCCATCATTTCCAGCCGAGCAGACAAAGAGTACATCTGGATGATCCCTGGCCATCTTCTCGAAAAAGCCTTTAAAAGCTTTCACAGTATTCGGATCGGCATGCGTATTTCCCCAAGAGCAGCAGATGATCTTGTTTCCTTTATTGACGCTCTCGTTCAGGGCCAGAAGATCTCCCAAGGCATTGTTTCCAAACGCATTCTTGTTGACCATGGATACTGTTAGCTTATCTTGAAGCGGCTCTGAAGCTATTCCGGTTACCCCGCCGTTATCAGGATTGGCCGCGATTATATTCATTATTCTGGTCCCGTGGCTGCCGAATTTATCTTTGGGGTTCGCCAGCTCAGAGTCGGGGTCGCTGGTATCGATCGATGTTTTTCCCTGGAACTCATCGTTCCCTTTAAACAATCCATCATCAACCACACCGACCGCTACCTTGGATAGCGGAAGCCCGGAGGCCCTCATCACATCCCATGCTTTTTGCACACCGATCATCTCATAACCCTTGCCCCGGCCCTTTTCAGTGTAAACGGGATCATCCAGGGGGCTGCACTCCACTCCCTGAAGGACCATGTCGTCAACATTCTGCTGGTTGGGGAAGGCCAGCTCCACGTCCGGGTCCTGCCTGGCCTTGTCGATGGCAGATTTGAGTTCCTCCTCGGTCTTGCCTGAGGTCTCTATCTGGTAGAGGTCGATGTAACCGAAATTGCCCACCACCTCTCCGCCCAGGCTTGCTGCTATCCGATCGGCATCGCTCCTGCTTCGGCCATCCTTCAATACTACTATCACCTGGTTGGCAGGGACTTCTCCCCAGTCCGTGGTTTGAAGGAATGACTCGGGAGCCACGACCAGCACACTGTCGGCGCCGACCTGGCGGGAGCCGGTCACGGTGGCAGAGCTCTCCGTCTCTTCTGGTGGCTGGATCTCTGAGGATCCCGTATTCCCGCTGGGTATAACTTCTCCCTGGCCGGGTTCTTGGCCCATCTCCGATCCCGGGATACCGGGGATCTTGACCAGTTCCTTCTTATAAACGTAGAATCTCAGAGAATCGCTATTCGCCGTCCTGATGCCGAGATCGCCCATCAGCTGAGTGTATTTGTTCCTGCTGAGCGTGATCTCATGATCTTGGTTGTTCATGCTGATGTGCAGATCGGGGAGATCCACGGCCTGAACGGTCATTTTATCGAACTCACTTCCCGCCTGCACGGAAAGAGGCTGGTCGGAGATCTGAAAGATGCCGTCAACAGTGGCGATATTCATATCAGCAGTCGCAAAGGCATTCTTGAAATGGGCGGCGATGGTGGCTAGGTTCTTCTGATTGCCCACGGTGCTCTTGAAAATGAATGTCTTGTCTGAGAGAGTGCTGTCGCTGGCCAGACTCAGCTGCTTGCTATCGATTACCTGCCCGTCTTTTCTAAGCTGGATGTAAGTGCGCTCCCCCGTTGAATCCACAGCCCCGATCTCCAGCTCGTATCCTTCCTTCAGCATCATTGGGCTGCTGGTGGTAATGGTTGTTTCTGTATCATCGTCCAGGAGCACCTCCTCGATCTGCCCTCCAGCCTGGGGGCTCAGATCCGTAGGCTTTTTGAACAGGCCTTGCCCTGATTCAGGACTTTCCGGATATCCGGCAAAGCACTCCTTCCCCAGGAAACCGATGACATCGTAGGACCCCCAGTCTCGGAACCGGAAAGGAACCTCCTGGGCATAAGTGTCATAGGAAAATTCGCATGGACATTTGCTTCCAGGTTGGCAGTCGCCCAAGCTGGCGGCCAGCATTTCTGTGCCGGCATCATCGTTCAGATCGTAAAAGAAGCCTGCGAAGTTCTGCGCATTCCAGGTATAATCGCCTGTCGCAACACTCCCTCTTATCTCGTACTCACCAGGATTCTCAATCTCTCGATACGGGTAATAGCGGAGAGGTTGTGCTTCATCAACGATGGTCTGGTCCGCAGTTCGAAGATGCAGATCCCCTGCCAGCAGCACGTCCTTATTTTTGCTCAGGGCAATGGTGCTGCCCCGGTTGTCCATGGCGATGCCCTCTCCCGTCGCCTCGGAGATCGTCATCTTCTCAAACACGGTATTCGGTTGGACGGAGATTGGCTGCTCGGAAATCTGGAATATTCCATCTGTGGTGGCTATGTCCTGACCGGAAAGAGTGAAGGCGTTCTTAAAGTGGACAGCTATTGTGACCAGGCCTTTCTGGTTTCCAGCATCCGTCTTGTAGCAATAGGTCTGGTCGGAGAGCGCGGCATTCTCCTTCAAAAGCGGAACGACCTTGCGATCAACAATCTCGCCGCCTTGGAAAAGCTCTACGAAAGCCCTTCCCTCCGTGACGTTGACGGACTTCAGGTTCAGGCTGTAGCCTTCCTCCAGCATCAGCGGGCTGCTGGTGGTGATGGTCGTCTCCGTATCGTCATCCAGGAGCACTTCCTCAAGCTGCCCCACGGCGAGGGAGTTCCCGATCTCGGACTCCTTAAATAGGAGATTTTTATTGGGATCTGAGCCCTCCAGGTAACCCGCAAAGCACTTCTTTCCCAGGAAGCCCAGGGCAGAATAGGAGCCCCATTCCTGGAACCGGAAGGGCACTTCCTGGGCGGTAGTCCGGTAGGTCAGGCCGTAAGGATAGCTCCCGCTGAGCCTACCGTCATTCAGGGTGGCGGCCAGCATCTCAGTGCCCGCGTTGGCATCAAGATCGTAGTAGAAGCCAGCGAAGTTCTGTGGCGTCCAGGTGAAGTCGCCGATGGCCGCCTGACCGTTGATTATCACTTTTTCTTTGTATTCGTTTGTGTCTTGCGAGTCGCCGCTCTGCGCATAAACAGGAATTACGATTCCCGATGCCATCAAGATGCAGACCGTGATAAGAACGGCCTCAAAGCTGGTTTTAATGATAATCTCCTCCCTCCGACCGCCCAATCTATGATTGATGATTATTATCTTTATCGCAGCGATGGCAGATTGCGATTTCCTCATTGTTAAAGATGGTGGTCTAACCGAGAAGAACAAATAGCCTTAGGCGCGCGTGGGCGCCCTTGTGGTGGGCGCGGATTTGCTCATTCCGTTGAGAAATCCTCAAATCTATTGAGCCTAAACTCCTGCTCTTAATAACCATGTCTGTCTCGACAGGAACTTCAATCTCATCTTTCGAGGATATTCTCTGTTTCTTGGGTTCGGTCATTCCCCATTTCCTGTTCTGTCTTATTATGATGTGAGGATAATAAAAACCACTGTCTCTTGGCGACATTGCAGTAATAACCCTTTAAGCAATGGTACAGAAAATCTTAAAAGTCAATAATGACATCCCAAAAAGGTGGAAAAGGATGAACATTGAACAATGACAGCCAAAACGTCCAATATCCACAACAAGAACGACCGTCTCGGAGGTAGCGAAATGAGTTCAATTCGAAGTGCTGCATTTGATAAAGCGAGAAAGAAGTTTTTGCCTTATGATGGCGTGATAGGCGTTGGTTTGGGCCCAAAATTGAGAAAAGGAAAAGTTGTAAGTTTGGACGCAATCATCGTCCTAGTCACAAAAAAATTATCAATGGACGAAGTCCCGGAAGGAGAGCAGATCCCACAATTCTTTGAAGGTTTCCCTGTTGATGTTCACGTTCCCAGGTTAGAACTACGAGGAGAAGGAAAAAGGGGTTTCGAGTTTGAGGAAACGGAATATGAATGGATTGATTGGGGCAAGATACATCGCCTTCATCGACTCCTGCTATCCAGGCCGATATTGGCAGAGCGAGAGGGATAATAAATGACAGATACGTCGATTAACGGGGACATTTATGTGATAAATGATCCGGAAGGGCAACTCGTTGTGAAAGATCTGAACGGGCAGGATACCATCGATGCAGCCATGGTATATCAGCAACTGCGTGAGGATTTTGGAGATCACTATGATTTCATTACCATTATAGTAGATACCCTAAGCGGTTTCCCAAATATTGGCCATGGCTCAACCCCAGTCTACAATAATATCCAAGGAATTGGGATGGAGCTTTTAGATGCCAGGGCTCCTTTTGGCACCAACAAGTTGATCAGGACTTCGCTTCACCGTTTGGCTTACGATATATCGCCTGATCTCAATATTTACAGTTTAATGCACGAAATAGGGCATACCTGGTGTTTTTATGTGGGTAATTCAGCTCCTGCAGATAGTCCCCTGCGGCTATTGCATGAGGATTTTCCAATTCACCCTGAATCAAAAGGCGGTCATTGGGGACGCTGGCCAGATAATGCAAACTCATGCATGGACTATGACCTTGCGGAATGGATCGACCTGGGCAATGGCGAATACAATCGGAAGGTGTATGATCAAGATTGGGAATATGAATGGTTTGGCTTTTGCCCTCTGGATCTCTATCTCATGGGTCTCATTCCCACAGGCGAAGTTCCAAAGATCACGATTGTTCAATATCCCCAGCCGGCCATCAGCGACTCATTTTCTGGCCCGTACAAACCTACTCCAAGCTCACTGCAAATTGATATTACGGATATTTTGGCCCTGCACGGAAATCGTAATCCCGGCTACATGGATAGCCAGCGGGTGTTTCACGATGCATGGATTTTTATCACCAAGGAAGTCAAGGAACAGAGCTTTTTTGATCAATTGAATATTTGGCAAAAGTTTTACACAAAACGCTTCCGGGTAGCCACTGGCGGAAGAGCCATGGTCGACGCAAGCCTGCTTAGGGCAAAAATATTTTCCCAAGAAGATTATCGAGAATTATTTTTCAGGGATGCTGAAGCCGGGGGAGACGTCTATAACAAGAACAGCGAATATTTCTGGAACTCACCAGATCTTTGGGTGCGTAATAGTGATGAGGGAGATAATCCAGTAGTTGAGCATCAACCACCAATACCTGGCCAAAGCAATTGGATATATGCAAGTCTAAATAATTTTGGAGGAGCGCCGTATAAAAATGTTACTGTGAACATTTATTTAGCCAACTGGGATAATAAATTCTATCCTAGTACGGAGTTCCTCTATCCGGTTGACTGGAACCCCAATGGCCTGATTGGAAGCGTAACCAATATTCAAGCAACACCAGCGCTTTTAGGGCCTGCAGGAAAAACGATTGTCAAGGTCGAATGGAAAGCTGATAAGATTTCAGAAGCCGTCGCCTGCTCTCATCCCTGTCTTCTTGCTGAGATCATTCCTATGGAAGTCGAACCCTCGAAACTGCACCATGTTTTCGAAAACCGCAAGCTAGCACAACGAAACTTAACCATAATCGATCCAGACAATAAGCCGCCCGAGGGCAGCCAGTCCATTGGGCCCCAGCCATTCATGTTTTCCTATGAGTTCATGATAGGCAATCGTCTGCGAGCAGCTGGCACAACCGAGCTGCAGATCAGAGCGGCGCAGAGTTTTGAAAACCTGCACCTTTTCCTGGACCCAGCTGGATTAGTGGAAGGATTATCAGAAGAGGCGGAAGAAACCAATGCGGATATTCCTCTTGCCCCAGGAACAGTACCGTCAAGTGCTAGCGGGATAGTAGCTTTTGCGCCGTCCTTTGGATTAAATGCAGCTATCATCGGCCAATCTGGCGATTCGTCCGGACGCCTATCCGGGATTACTCTTGGAATTCCAGCAAACACGGAGGTTGGAATACTCCCAAGCCCGGAGGAGAAGCTAGGCCCGAAGATGTTGAGGATCAGGTTTTGCGAAGACACGCGCATCGAACTAGGATATAGAACGCAAGATAGTAG
>CAZPUO010000132.1:0-7666 GCA_964589745.1 uncultured Methanotrichaceae archaeon | reverse complement strand
ATATTTAAGGAGTGAAAATTCAGGAGACATGAGTCTAAAGTGCGGAATGTAGGCTACTATTATTTGAGATGCGAATAAGAAGATGCAAAATCAGGAAAGCTTCAAATCGATGGAATGAGCCGCTTAAAAATAAGCTGATTTAAAAAGATAAGGGGTTCCGCTCAAAGGAACCTGATTCCCTTCGGCATCTCTCCGAAGCGCTTCCGAAACTCTGCTGGCCAGCCCTCAGGGTCGAGGCCCTTCTGGCTCAAGAAAGCACTTGTCCAGCGCTCCAGGCCCACGCCACTGCATCCCGACCAGAGGACATCCCCACTCTGGGCTTTTACAGTGAAGCCCTTGGGATACTTCTCGCCGTTAACGGACAGGTTCTGGAACTCGATCCAATTCCCATTGTAGGGCAGCACTGCCTCGTAGTCCACCGTGCCCGCTCCCTGCATCTCCGAAAGGCCCGTCTTGCCCTCCTGGGCCATGAACCAGGGGGTGACCCAGGCCATCCTCCAGCGCAGCTCCAGGATGTCCTCGAAGATGTGTTTGTAGCAGGCCTTGAGCTTCTCGGCTTCGCTCAGGGACTGCTCCCGCGTCCCCAGCCAGACGATCTCGATCCTGTGAAACTCATCCACACGCTCGATGCCGTGGATTCCGCCAGACTCGTAGCGGTGGCTCGTGCCGGAACGGTCGAATACTTTTACAGGCAGCTCGCTATTTGGCAGCGTCGTTCCCTGCAGGAATCCCCAGAACGTGGGGCACTGGGCGTAGCACATGCCTCCGATGGGCAGGTCGATCTTCTCCTTGACCAGCTCCAGGGGCACCTCGTGGGTGACCTTGTAGTAGTCCATGACCTCCTCCCAGAATGCTGGATCGCGGGTCTTGGGAGGGCAGACGAAGTAGATCTCCGGGTAAACGCCCTGAGCGTGGCCGCTCTTCTTCCAGACATCCCAGGTGTCAAGCTTCGGGAAGATCATCTCGCTGTAGCCCAGGGGCTTGATTATCTCATCCAGCACGATCTGCTCGAAAGTTCGGAAGAGATGCGTCGCCTCGGGACCGTAGATCCACTGGCCGCGGCTGGCTCCATGCTTGATCCAGCCCATTTTCAACATCTCTTCGGTAGGGTCCCGGTTGAACTTCGCTTCGCGCTCCGCGCTTTCCCAGAGCAGCTCCCAGTGCTCAGCTTTGCCCCCGTAGCTTTGCAGCTTCTCTTCCAGGAGGCTGACTATCCTATCGGGAATGCGGTTCTCGATCTCCGACTGGCCCAGCGTCCCATTTGGACCAACATCCAATTCCAGCAACAGCCGTCCGTTTTCAAAGCTTATGTTCCGAACGTAGGGTATCTTGTGCTCAATGGCCCGCTCAGACTCGACTTCGATATCGAACTTGTTCACATCAAAACCGCGCAGGCCGATGCGATACTGTTTGCCCAAAAGCTCGGCAAGAGGGCGGCGCAGCCTGAGCAGCGCATCATGGGCGCGAACAAACCTGTCACTCTCGATTACCAGATCAATCTTATTGCCGGTCAGCTGCCACTGCACTATCTTCGCGCCATGACCATCCGGAGCGCCCTTTTGCAGTATCCCACCGGCTCCTGCAAAAAAGTCCGAAATAGCGTCTTTGGCCGCAGCCGCATCCGCGCTCAGCCGAAAGCTTGCCTCCAAGTGGAATTTCATCTCTCCTCCGCAGAGATCAGTGTCTCTTCCGCTATTTTAATGTTCATCAGCAGATCGTCAACCGTCGAGAGCAGGGTGCCTATCTTCGCCGTCGAGAATTCAAGGCAGAAGCTGTCTCCTCCTAACTGAAGATGCATATTCGGCAGGTTATCGGGCTCAAGAGATCTGGCTACCTTTTCTGCTTCTGCTCCGGAAAATACCAGCTGGGCACTGATCACGCTGTGCCCTCAGTCGGAGGTACTCTGTCTTTCGCATCCTTATGCAGCTGCTCTCCGACCACCTCATCCACCAGGGCCAGGAATCTCTCCTCCGTTCCGGGCGGGATGGAGGCTCCGCTGGCGATGGTATGGCCACCACCCGCGCCGCCCACTGTTTCAGCTGCCTTTCTCAGGGCTATGGACAGGTCCAATCCACGGGATATGAGCGGCTTGTTTCCTCGGGCTGATATCTTGACCGCATCATCTTTGTGGTTCAGCGTGACCAGAGGCAGGTCCGTGTAGAGGTATCGTATTCCCAACCCCGCCACCACCGCACCTGCTTCCATGTTCTCCATCTTCAGGTAGCGGATGTTCTTCATCACTACATTCCTTTCCCGAAGCGTGTTTATCTCCCTCAGGATATGGCCCTTGTAGTCAGCGGCCAATCTCCTGGCATGTTCAAGGGCGCTTTTATCCCGCAGACACAGAGTCAGACCTAGCCCTGGAACGTCCCTGTTCCCGCAGGCGTTGAGAAGCTGCACCAGCTCCAGGGAGTTCTCCACCACCTCACGTTTGAGGCGGATCACTTCCCCTATAACCGAATCCGCGGCGAAACTGCCCTGCATGAGCAGCTTTAGAGTAAGAGCAGTGCAGAGCCTGGCCAGATCATCTCTTCCCAGGCTCTGCAAATCCCCTTTTATCTTCAGATCATCCAAAAATCTTTTAACCTTTTCCTGGTCCCCGGTGAAGTCCAGGAGCGGCTCTATGCTCCGCGAAAACACTTCCTCCGCGGGCCCATCCTCGGACAGCTTCAAACCTGATTTCAGCTCCACTGAACCTGAGGCTACAGCCTCATCCAAAATAGCTCGATTCGCGCCGATCATGGCCTGGCGATCGCCCATGGCTCCCACCAACGCCAGCCCTGCCAGGTCAACATTGTCGCCCATCTGGCGCACCACGGAATATGCTATACCTGCAGCAGACAGCTCAAAGGCCCCATCAATGCCGAAGAGATGAGGATTGAGATGCACGCAGGTCATCGTTCCTACGGGGCGGTGATGGTCCAGAATGAAGCAGTCACCCTTCACGCGGGAGATCAGCTCCGGCTTGCCGCTGCCCATATCACAGAAGACCACCGGACCTTGCAAGCCGCTCACCACGGATTCATCTAGCCGGTTAAGCAGAGTGGCTTGAAATGGTATTTTCGCACGCAGGAGCGCATTGCAGATCAGCCCTGCGGAGGTGATACCGTCCGCGTCGTTGTGAGAGATCACGCGCACGCTGTCGCAATGCAAAATTGACTTGGCAATAGCTTCGGCAGCCTTGTCGAGCTGCTTCATGAGACTAAAATCTCAGCTGTCTCGGGCGAGTAAGTCCATTCAGGTGCCAGCCGCCCTGAGTCATGATAGTATTTCACCAACCTTCTGATCTTATTCTCAGTTAGCTGCAGGGCTCTCTTGTTGTGGACGTCCTTGACATTGGCTTTGATGTGTTTGCGGATATGCAAAGCTTTTCTCATCAAGTTGCCCAGGTCTTCCGGCACATCAGGGAGCGCTTTGTTCTCCTTCATGAAGTGGCTCAGGTTTTTGCCTAGGGCAAGCTTTACGCTCGGCACTCCATACTGGTCACGCAAGGTCAGACCAATGCGGCTGGAAGGCATCCCACTCTCATGCAGCTTCATAATAGTCTTTTCCAGCTCTTCCTTCGATATATCAGACCACTCGGGTGCTTTTGCAGCCGTAGGCGGCCGGGACCGGGAAGAGCCCTTCTTTCTGCTGTGCATTTTGGCCATCTTTCAATCCTCATTAAATTTCATAAAGGCGAAGGTATAAGCCTCATTATCAGGTGAGATAAAAAACTTGCGCCGTCCATGCTGGTAGCAGCTTTATAAACCAGGCGGTTTGAAGTTCAAGCATGCTACCGGAATACCTGGATCGGCTGTTTTATCTGGTTGGCGAAGCAGTAGTCTTGCTGGCCATCATCGTCCTGGTGTTATCCGTTTTTATGGCTCTGCTCATCCTCTACTCCTTCAAGACAGGCAACTTCTTTGCAGCTCGGATTATTCTCCTTGGCACCACATTGCTGGAGAGCGTAATAAAGCCCATCTTTTGGATAGCCAGGGCAGACGATGCCATAGTGGACGACGTCGGAGTACGTCTTCGCAACTACATCAATCGCCAGGAGTTCCTTAAAACGCCCTGCGAACAGCGTTTCATTTTCATGCCCCAGTGTGTACGCAGCACGGAGTGCCCCGCCAAGCTCACCCCGGAAGGAATAAAATGCGTGAACTGCGGACGCTGCAGCGTGGGGGAAGCCAAGGAGTACGCCGAAGGCATGGGATACAAGTTCTTCATAGTTCCCGGCTCCAGCTTTATAAAGAGGATCATCAAGAAATACCGGCCACAGGCCATAGTCGGTGTCGGCTGCCCAATGGAGATAAAAGAGGGACTGGACTTATGCCACCGCCACGCTATACCTGCCCTGGGAGTGCCTCTCTCCAAGACAGGATGCGTCGCCACTACCTTGGACTGGGAGCAGTTCTACGAGACCATAAACGACAGAGGAATGAAAAAGAGAGATCTGCCGAAAGATGGCTGATAGAAAAAAGATGCCCAAAAAATGCGCGCTAGAGGCGCACTTATTCCATGCTGATGGCCTCAGACGGGCAGGCCTCGACGCATGTCTTGCACTCAGTGCACTTTTCCTTGTTTACAACTGCTATTTCCTCGTCATCCAGGGCGATGGCCTCTTCCGGGCACTCCTCGACGCAGGTTCCACAGCTTACGCATTCCTCTCTGTTAACAACTGCAGGCATTATTGACTCCTCCAATTTGCCTCACGGGCAAATCCACCAGTAGGTGTATCCGATATATACCTTTCGTTGGCCTATGCCAGCTCATTGTATCTCTTGCGATCCATCAGCTCTTGCTTCTTGGCGCTGTTCCATCCACTGACGGCCTGCAGGTATCCTGTAATCCGGCTGATGTGATCCACCTCTTCCGATCCGCAGTTGGGGCAGACCTCCTTCAGACCTCCTGAGACCTGGGAGCATCCCAGACATACAGTCATATCCTTGGTGAAGGTGAAGTAGCCGATTTGTGTCTCCCTGGCCAGACGCAGACCGAAGTCCATCAGGCCTTTGGGGTCGGGAGTAGCCTCACCCATGAAGATGTGGAAGATGTTACCGCCATCGACTATGGGGAAAAAGACATGCTCCAGCTTGGCCCTCTCGAAGATGGGCACGTCTGCGCTGGGCGGAAGATGGGTGCCGTTGGTGTAATATACGGGCAGATCGCGCGTCCTCTGGATGTTCTTTTTCACTGCCTCCAGGTTGCCTTTCACAACCCGCTCTGCACATTCTCTGAACTCCTCATGGATCAAATCGGAGACAGCGAAACGCTGGGCAGTGGTCTCAGCAGGCGTGCGCGCCAGTGCGATGGTTATGCCGTGCTGCTGGCTCAGCTTCTTGGCGTAGATCTCCATCTCCGTCATAGCGCGAACCGCCAAGCGCCATGCCTCCTTGGATTCATGCATCTGTTTTCCCGTGTGGAACTGCACCATTTCGTTCACGCCGACGACACCGATGGTGTAAACTAGGCCGTCCAGGCCCACAGCGATGGAGCCCTTCTCGCCCGTGTTGGGATCGCGCGGCTGCTGTGTAGCAAAGGGCATGCGATGGTTCTTGACTATCTGGTTCATCCACTCGCGTTTCACTTTGAAGATCTCCATGGAAGTGTCCATAAGCTCTCTCAGGTACTCGAAGAGAAGCTCATCATCGCCGCGGGCCAGGTAAGCGGCACGGGGACAGTTGAGGGAGACCACCTGCCAGGAACCCATGGAAAAGTGCATGCCATCTTTGAAGTACAGCTTATCTTCAAACTGGTTATCGCTATCAAAGGTAGCAGCAAACTGGTATGCGCAGCAGTTTCCAGTTACTATGCCTAAGGCGTTGCTGAAATTATGTGTACCCGATACATCCACTAGGTCATAGACATAGCCCTCATAATCCTCCTCTTCGATCTTCTTGACCTTTAGAGGATGAATGTCTCCTTGCAATAGCTTTTGAATAACATCTGTTGCCTTGGCATCGATAATGAGCTGCTGATTCACGCATCTGTAACCACTTGATCTGTATTGGCTGGGGTACTTCAAGTTCGAATATTCCAGGCCTGTCTCCTTTATGGGAACTCGTGTGAAAGCGCCCCCTACATCTAGGTCGTATTCGGCGACAGCACTACTACCGTATTCGGTTTCTTTTTGGAGCCTCTTTATCTGATCCTGCGATGTGACGTAGCAAGTATAGCCTGTAAGTTGGTAGGGTCTCCCTGTATGCGGATGCGCTACAGTCTCTTCGCGCACCATATAGTTCATTTGGATGCCTATTCTTTGGGCCAGCAGGATCAGTGTCTGTATGGCTTCTCTGGATACTAGCCTCATTCGGATGTTGTGCGCAGTGTGTATGTAGCCATTTAATTCATTCACCTGAATATCGATATTTCCGTCCCCTTTGAAGGCGCAGGAAATATATCGGCCCACCAGCCAAGGCTCTACATTGAACAGCAGGTTTGGCACTGATTTATCATGGGCATCATGACCGCATCCCAGGGCATCGATCAGCAGATACAGCAGTTTGCTGTTGACGACAACATTTGTTGCTGTTTTCTCCACTGAAACTTTTGGCTCAAAGCCAAAGCTTCTGATGCATCCCAGCGAATCCTCAATCAGGTCCGTCTCGTGCTTGCCGAAGGATAAGCGGACTGAATATCTTCTCCCGCTATGATCACTGCAACCTTCTGCTAAGTAATAACCTAAGAATTTAATTAGCTCTGGCGTGATGGGTACGTGCCTTGGGAGACCAGGCTTTTTGGCATTTTTTATATTTACTTCCTTATCGCTTGCTAGAGTCACCTCTTCGAATCCCGCATCAATTAATATTTCATGGATATCCAGGTCAGTTACCAGTGGAGTTCCAAAATCAATGTTCTTAAGAACGGGCAAGAATTCCCCTACATCAAGCTCTTTTGCCAGTTTTCTCGAGAAGCTCCCGCTTTCCAGCGCGAAGACTGGATGATCAGGAGTAACCCTCATCCGTCTCCCTGAGGTAAGCGTGATGTTCAATAGTTTGCCTTTGTAGCTCTTTCGCATTACGCCACTGAATGCCTTCAATGATGCCGTGAAAGTATCAAAGTCAACGCTGGGCGTTAAGGCATTTAGCTTAGCGAATTTAGCGCCGTTTAGGTCTGTATCCAGGCCGTTCTTTGCGGCTTCCTCGAATAGGCTCTCGATCCGCCTTATCTGCAACTCTCCGCTGGTTCCGACGAAAGGAACTAACTCGTCCCCTGCCAGGCACTGATAGCATGATATTCCTTCTCCTGCCCCGCGATAGGCAGGCAGCTGGTTGTCAAAGTAGGGCGTGCCGTACTCGGCAGCCAGCTTAAACGTCAGCAGGTAGAGGTCCTGGTAAGTGGGCAGATCGGGATTGGCAGCGTTGAAAGCCTCGTCTTCCTTCATGAAGTCCGGCTCGATGCTGATCTCGGGCTTGGGGAAGTTAAAAGGCTTGCCCCAGTGGTCCCCGGCGAGCATAACCTCCATGAGAGCCTTGAACGCCAGGCGCACCTCGCGCTCGAACTGACCGTAGGTCTTGAGAGGAGCATCGGGCTGCGAGCCATTCCAGACTCTTCCGGCATAGACGGCAGGCTTGTCCTTCCAGAGCTTCGGGACTCCAGGGGTGAGTTGCACAGAGGAGAAGACCAGCTGCCCGCCGCGAGCCACCATCATCTGCGTCATCTCGTAGACGAACATCTGCAT
>CAZPUO010000131.1:0-7744 GCA_964589745.1 uncultured Methanotrichaceae archaeon | reverse complement strand
TGTTAAATAATATGGCAATTATGAGTATAAATAGTTTGGTACAGGACTATAATGGAGGGATTGAATTGAAAAGCTCGTTGACAATTGGATTGATCTTAGTGTCCATCCTCTTGGCGCTCTCTTTCAGTGTGGCTTTTGCGGATCAAGAGAACGCAATCCTGAACAAGACCCTACTTGAGAACCTGACAAACACGACCCTGCCAGCGAATACAACAGGCGCAGCGGTCACACACGTGAATATGAACACAATAACGATTCAAAATATTAGCTTGAAAATAATCCTAATCAGGGACATGACTAACGTGAAAAATATTAACATGCTTCAGAACTCGACCAATGCCACCAAGAATACATCCGGGCCTCAGAATATAATTTGAGCCACTTGCAGAACCAAAGGTCCAGTCTAAGGAGCGAGGGGCTTTTTGGCTATCCGCTCTATTTGAATCTGGCGAAGACCATCCCGATCAGCCAATGGTAGCCCCGCAGCACCAAATGCCTTTTCGCCTGACGATCCTGTGGATAGCGATCCTGCTCAACCTGGATCTTGCGAGACTTGAATTCACTTTCGCGCCGCACGGCCGATCCTTTTCAACTATTACTACTATCTTCTGGATTGGAGACGGCCTTCCCTTCGCTACTCCTTCCGACTGTCTCCAGCCATCCCTTTTCGCGACTAAAAGATTAGCTGTAATTTAGGAATACAATTCTATGAACATCAAGACTTCAATGTCATTCTGGCTGAGATCTGATAAAATGCCATACATCTTCTCCGCATACCGATTCTATACGGTATTTAATTCGTTCCTGCATAAGAACAGCAATGTGTGTTTTAAGATGGATATCGATCAAGAGCTGGTCTGTTCTGATGATAGCTGCACCATGAGGTATCGGAGTGTTATCGGAATGGGAAAAGCATCTTTTCTGGAAGAATCTGTAGAGAAGCGTAAGGCTCTTGACACTATTATGCGTCATTACTCTAAAGAACCACGCGCTAATCCCGAGGCTGCACTGAAGCGCACCACCATCATAAAAGTCAAGATTGAGGCTGTCACGGGAAAGGTATCCGGATACTGAATCGTCCTCATCTTCGTGTTATTTTGGCCCAATCAAAAGAGATGAACTTCCAAAAGAACATTTCCCCGTCCCTGGAAGTCAAGGAGCTTTTTGGGAGAAAAGCTTGTAACAATCGTTATCGGCTGAGCTTATTCAAAGCTTCGGATAAACTTAAGTAGCATTGTGGCAAGGATTGGATTGGTATCGGATGAAGCTGACATCACAATGAGTTTATGGGGCATGATAGTTTGGCACCTTTTATCGAGATTCGGGATCTGACAGTTCGATTTGGCGAGGTTGTTGCTCTGCGCAACATAAATCTGGTGATAGAAGAGGGCGAGTCGGTAGGCATTTTGGGCAGAAGCGGCTCTGGCAAAAGCGTTCTGATGCATGTCTTGCGCGGAGTGGAGTCCTTTCCTGGCATCAGCGGAAGTGTGATCTTCCATGTGGCCAGATGCGAAAAGTGCAGACATGTGGAGCTGCCCAGCCGCGCCGGAGAAAAATGCCGGTGCGGAGGAGTCCTAAAGCCTTTTGATGCCGATTTTGCGGCTCTGGACATAAACGACCCTCTGAGACGTGACATAGTGAGAAGGATCGCCATCATGCTGCAGAGGACCTTCGCTCTATACGGCGATGAGAGAGTCATAGTAAACGTCATGAGGGCCGTTGAGGAGACCGGTGAATCCATGAGCGTCCAGCTCGCTGCAGATCTGCTGGACGAGGTCAACCTCTCTCACAGACTGATGCACGTGGCAAGAGAGCTTTCAGGTGGAGAAAAGCAGAGAGTTGTGCTCGCCCGCCAGCTTGCCAAGTCGCCCATGGTACTGCTGGCTGACGAGCCGACCGGAACCCTAGACCCGGCTACAGCCAGGGTGGTGCATGAGTCCATCAAACGCGCCGTCGAGGACTTCAGGATGACCCTTGTCATCACCAGCCACTGGGAAGATGTGATGATTGAGCTGGCCGATAGGGCCATACTTCTGGATCAGGGGGAGATCAAGGCGGAGGGGGCACCTAAAGACGTTGCTGCTCAATTTCTGGCCATGGCCGGAGAGCTCGGCAAGAGGGAAGAGGTCAAGGTAGGAGCACCGATAATCAAGGCCAGCAATCTATCCAAGAGGTACATCAGCATCGACCGGGGTGTGGTCAAGGCTGTGGACAACGTGAGCCTGGAGGTGAAGGAGGGGGAGATCTTCGGTCTTGTTGGCGTTTCAGGCGGAGGCAAGACCACTCTGTCCAAAATGATAAGCGGCATCATCACACCCACCAGCGGCAGCATCTCGATGCGCGTGGGTGATGATTGGGTGGACCTGACTGTTTTAGGTCCAAACGGCCGCGGCCGTGCCACCAAGTATATCGGCATTCTACATCAGGAGTATACCCTTTATCCATCGAGAAGCGTCATCGAGAATCTGACGGAGTCCATCGGCCTGTCCTTGCCCTTCGAGCTGGCGGAGAGAAAAGCCATACACACCCTTGAGACCGTAGGATTCGCGGAGGATACTGCTGAGAAAGTGCTCTCCAAGATGCCTGACGAACTATCGGAAGGAGAGCGCCACCGAGTAGCCATGGCTCAGGTTTTAATAAAAGAGCCGAGCATTGTTATTTTGGATGAGCCCACTGGAACCATGGACGCCATTACGAAGATCGAGGTAACAAAATCCATTCTCAATGCCCGCGAGGAGCTGGGAGAGACCTTTGTCATCGTAAGTCACGACATGGATTTCGTGGAGAATGTTTGTGACCGGGCGATGCTCATGCGCAACGGAAAAGTGGTATTCACAGGTAGTCCTGCCGAAGTTCTGGCCAAGATCACGGAAGAGGAAGAGAGGGAGATGCTGGGGAGTTAATTTGAGAGTCCTTGTTGACGGTCTGGAGATCGAGCTGGCAGAAGGTAGTACTTTAGCCGACGCGCTCGGAAAGGCAGGCGTCCTTCCTGCGGAAGGTGCCATTGTGGGGGTGGTCAAAGGAAGGGGCGAGAAGGCGCGTCAGACCAACTCCTACTGGCTTAATACCACCAAGGGAAAACTAAGAATTGAGCTTCTGGAAACGGATCTGCAGAAGGTCTGGCATGAGTGTGTGTCCAAGATCAACGGCTCCGAGGTAAGATGGGCCTCGGCAGATGGCGTGTCCTTTGGGCCCTTCGCATCCACGCTCTCCTTCGGCCGCGAGGCCCATGAGTACAACCGCTGGGAGGTGGTGCTGGGAGCTGCCGGGTTTGAAGCGGAGAGGACACAGCTCGTCTTCATGCGCAGGAGACATACAGCCGCCTATGGCACTCCGGCAGAAGGCGGAGTGTTAGCCCATGTTGTAGGCGGCAAGAACACTCTGGATCGGCTGGATAAGGGTGACAGGATTTTGGGCATCGAACCCATCGTGGAGTGGGAGGATCTTACAGAGAAGCTGGCCACCAGGGATTTCACAATCCCCATGGAAGAGGGTATGGAGATTTTCACAGAAATTCATGCCGAGCTCATTGAGGATGCGCCACTTGGAGCAGAGTTTTTCCTGGCCCTGACCAGAGACGGGACCTTCAAGGTCGATTCCGTTTCCAGCTCTTACATCTCATCGGATCAGCTATTGACCGAGCCCATAACTTTCGAGCATCGTGAGCCGCGCCTGGAAGGGGTTGTGACCGTTCGAACCAGCGGGCGAGGTCTGGGCAGGATATTCATCTACAAGTCAGATCGCACCTCAAACCCTGGCCATTCCGTTGTGGCGCGGATAACCACAGGAATGGACATGGTGAAGCTGGCCGGACTCGGCCACCTGCTGACGGTTCGGGTGAAGCCAGGGCGTATCATGCTCATGGGATCCAAGCTGGGGGCTGCCTTAGCGCTCATGAACACGCGGGGAATAGAGGTCCAGGTAGAAGGACACACAAGCGAAGATGCCGTAGTAGTAAAGCAGGAGCCGGGGACGACCATGCAGATCCTTAAAGGGAAGAGCGTAAAGCTGACTACCCTTCCTGCCAGCCGACTGGTCGCCATCGAGCTTTACTACGACCGGGCTCCAAAATCCCTGGATTACTTCCGGCATGTCACCGGCCTCAAGGAAAGGCCCGTCGGCCCTTTGCCGGTCTATTTTGTCTACGAGAATACTCTGCTCTTCAAGCCTGAGATCGATGCTGTCAGCTACAAGGAATTGCTGCCCGAGAATAAGCCTACCGGTCCCGTGCCGGCGGGCTCTATTGGCGTCTCCAATCAGGTGGCCAAGAAGATTGGGCTAGTGGGAGTAAGGCTCGTGGAAGACAAACGCTACGGGCCTTCGGGCGAGAAGTTCGAGGCGACGAACATCATTGGCCGGGTGCTCGAGCCGGAGAAGCTGCGAGATGTGAAAGAAGGGGAGACGATTTACGTTCTAGAGGTTCGCAAATGAAGATCACCAAGTACGTGATAACATCCTCTGAGTCGAATATTCTTCCCTCGGATATCGCCATGAAGATTTACGGTTCAAAATATGATGTCGACGTTAAAGAGACCTGTTTTGGAGTCGTCGTGAGCGGTGAAGAGGAAGTGATTAACTCGCTGGTGAAGGAGATCAGGGCTCTGGATCCCTCAGGGATCTTTATCAAGGACAGAGGCTTCCCGCCCGGCGACCCCCGCCGATGCAGGGGCCGCAGAGGTGGAGGAGCCCGGCCGGGCTTTTATATGATCGAGTCGGAATCCAAGATGTTGCCCATGATATCCAGGGCGCTGGCATCCAGAGAAGAAGCTCCTTCTCTCCCTGAGAAAAAGAAACCCCTTCGGCCCAAGAGGCTGGAAGAGATTGTGAAAGAGGATTTATCCTGAGGAATTCCATGGCTAAAGTTATCGTTTATCCTCCGACTAGCATGATACTCTCGGACCTTGTGGAGAGGATGGGCCATAAGGCGCTTGTAGTTCCAGAATCGGTGAGGACGCTGGCCACTGCAGATGAGATCGAGTCGCCGCCTTTGAACGTCACGCCCGAGGAGCCAAAAAAGGGACTGCGCTACGCGGCAGTGGACGTGCCTTCCGGAGTAAGAGGCCGGATGGCTCTGATAGGACCTCTGATCGAGCAGGCAGAGGCGGCCATCATCGTGGAAGATCCGGGATGGCTGACCGGCTGTGCAGGCTGCTCTCGAACCAATGAGCTGGTGCGGCTGCTGATCAGAACCAAAGGAGTACCTGTACTGGATCTGAGCTATCCCACAGACGACGCCGAGGCTAAAGTGTTTGTGCAAAAGATCAAGGCCTTCCTGGAGGGATTGAAGTGATCCGCGTGGCTCAGCTTTCCTGCGGAGCGGAGTACAGCGGCATTCAAAGGGAGATTGACCGCGCAGCCACGGCAGTAGGTGCAAAGATCATCTACCCCGAGGTTTCCTTAGATGATATCCTGAATGTGGAGAAGAAGTTCGGGGTATCCGTGGCCAGCGGCGACCTTAATCTGGCCATGGCCCGCGCTGTCAGGATCGTGGAGAATCCGGATCTTGCGGATGCGGTAATAGTCATGACCTGCTTCCGCTGTGCTGAAGCGGCCATTATCCGATCCGAGATTCGAAAATTCATTCACGAGCACTCCAGAATTCCCGTCTTGAGCTACTCCTTCACGGAGAGGACGACTGCGGAGACGCTGCTGACCAGGATGGAGGCCTTGGTCACGACGGTTAAGTACAGAGGTCTGCTGGCGCGAGAAAACCAGAAGGGCCTCACCGCCGGAATAGACTCAGGGTCCACAACCACCAAAGCCGTGGTGATGAAGGACAATCAGGTGGTAGGCACCGGCTGGGTGCCCACCACGGATGTCCTGAAAAGCGCTGATGATGCTTTTGCCGCTGCGCTGCAGGAGGCGGGCGTTAAAAAAGAAGAAATCCAGGCCTTGGGAGTAACTGGCTATGGCCGTTTCTTGGTAGGCAAGCACGTCAATGCGAAGCTGATCCAGGAGGAGATCACCGTCAACTCCAAAGGTGCGGTCTTTTTGGCCAACGCCCAGAAGGGACCTGCGACGGTTATCGATATCGGTGGCATGGATAACAAGGCCATATCCGTGCAGGACGGCATTCCTGGGGGCTTCACCATGGGCGGCATCTGTGCCGGTGCCTCAGGAAGGTTCCTGGAGCTGGCGGCGCGCCGCTTAGGTGTCGATATAACTGAACTGGGCAAGCTGGCGCTGAAGGGCAATTACCAGAACGTGGCCATGAACAGCTACTGCATCGTCTTCGGTACGCAAAGCCTGGTCAACAGCCTTTCCATGGGCTGTAAGCCTGAGGACGTGGCCATGGCTGCCTGTCATTCCGTTGCGGAACAGGTCTATGAGCAGCAGCTGCAGGAGGTCGAGGTGAAGGAGCCGGTGATCATGGTAGGCGGAACCTCCCTCATCGAGGGCCTTCCCCGGGCCATGGAGCAGCTCCTCCAGGCAAAGGTCACTGTGCCGAGGTACGCCCAGTTCATCGGTGCTGTGGGCGCGGCGCTTCTCGTATCAGGATTGCTGGAGGGCTGAAGATGGACCCCCTGGAGGTCTTCAAGATAGAGGTCACCGGGCAGGAGGAGTTCGGAGCAAAGAAGTACCGGGAGCTGATTATGGACATCCTCCAGGATCTGGGCCTCATCCGGTCCATCGGCAGGCTGTACGTTTACATTGACATCATGCAGCCGGTCTTCGCCGTTTACGGCCTTCTCAGGTCGGGCATTCCCCCCCTGACGGTCAA
Source organism: uncultured Methanotrichaceae archaeon (assembly GCA_964589745.1). Classification (GTDB taxonomy): domain Archaea; phylum Halobacteriota; class Methanosarcinia; order Methanotrichales; family Methanotrichaceae; genus Methanothrix. The sequence goes on along the minus strand of CAZPUO010000131.1, from coordinate 1,023 downwards.
GGACGTAGGCGATGTGCTGGAAGTGGAAGGAGGCTATCAGATCAAGATCAACGATGAGGAGCACATGGCCGACCTTCTCAAGGTCTTGTGGGCCCAGTATGGCAGGGAACGAGTGGAGCAGCCGTCGAGAGATATAGTGGTTATAGCCTCGGATACGTCGCCCGCCGGGCTAACAGTGGCTGACCTGGAGGCGGAGTTTCTGCAGGATCTGACGGATGCCCTGCTGAGAGTAGCGCCGGAGGGCTTTCGCAACCGAAGGAATGAAATGACCAAAGACAGCTTCTTCTTCATAGCCGCTGAGGAGACCTTGAAGCCTGAGCTGATCGCAAGGATAAAACAGAAGATCGGGGAGATGGAGAATGCTTGAGCCTGTGATGTTCACCGGTGGGGTGTACAAGCATGACCTGGTCATAGAGCTGGTCGAAGACCTGGGCGGCTACGTTCTGCAAAAAAACGTGACTCAAAGCGAAGTCATCCTTTTACTGCTGGTTCCCTCTGAAGACATGTCCGCCTTGGAGAGTCTGATCAAGGAGCTGAGAGGGGAGCTGGTGCGGGCTCCTCTGGCTGGCACGGAGGTGGCGGTGGTGACACCTACCCTGGCCATTCACCATCTGCCGCACACGGCGTGCGATATAGCTGAGTACCTCCGCCGGAACGGAGCCAAGTCGAATATGATGGGCCTGGCTCGGGGAGTCGGCCGGGAGATCGCTCAGATCAATGAGTACGAAACGGCTCTGATTAACGAACACGATGCCGCCGTTTTTATCTTTGGCAACTTCGCAGAGTGCATCCGCAGGAAAGAGAGCCTCTATCGAGGCATCAATGTGCCTGTGGTAGTCACGGGCGGGCCGGAGATACCAAAAGAGGACCTGCCCTATGCCTTCGAGTATGTGCCGTCCATCGGGCGCGTCGCCCATCGCGCCAGGAAAGCAACTGAGATCTGCACCCTGGACAATATCGTCGATGCTGTGGGCAGAGCCCTGGACAAAACCAGGAACGATATATCCAAGGACCCACTCACGA
>CAZPUO010000130.1:0-7749 GCA_964589745.1 uncultured Methanotrichaceae archaeon | reverse complement strand
TATCTGATTATAATCGCATTTCTCGCACCCACCCTCGAAGAATTTGGCTGGCGCGGCTACGCTCTGGACCGGCTGCAGTGGAGATGGAGCGCATTGGTCTCTAGCCTGATCCTGGGCATTTTATGGGCACTATGGCACCTGCCGCTCTTCTTTATCAAAGGTACATACCAGTACAGTCTGGGGGTAGGATCGCTGGCGTTCTGGACGTTCATGATAAGCGTCATTCCCATAACGATTTTCTTCACATGGATCTTCAACAACAATAGCCGCAGCACGTTAGCGGCGATATTGTTTCATATCATGATCGATTGCACAGGCGAAGTGTTCTCCATAACAGAGCGGGCGTATTCCTATTTTGTGGTATTGACGTTTCTGGCAGCAATAGCCATTATCATTATACATGGATCGAGGACGATGAGGCGCCAGGATAAGGATAATAATCCCTCAACCCTTTTATCCACAAATGGATGCTAAATGATAGATGCATCATCTGCGAATCGTCTCTCAAAAAACCGATTTTGCGAATGATGTCATCGCGTGACTTTCGTCTTACGTTCGCTTGCGCTGCGACCTCACTGCTGGGAGGCTCTTCCCGATTTTCAGAAATCCATTGCAATTCATTTCAAAATCCTATCTTTCAAGAACCGCCCCGTGTGGCTCTCCTCGACCTTTGCCACCTCTTCCGGCGTGCCTATGGCCACGATCTGCCCGCCCGCGTTACCGCCCTCGGGCCCGAGGTCGATGATGTGGTCTGCTGACTTGATCACGTCCAGGTTGTGCTCAATCACCACGACGGTGTTGCCCTTCCCGACAAGGTCGTTCAAGACCGCAATCAGCTTCTTGACGTCATCGAAGTGCAGCCCCGTGGTGGGCTCGTCCAGCAGGTAGATGGTCCTGCCGGTGGCCTTCTTGGACAGCTCCCTGGTCAGCTTGATCCTCTGTGCTTCGCCTCCCGAGAGGGTCGTGGAGCTCTGGCCCAGCTTGATGTAGCCTAAACCTACTCTCGCCAACGTCTCCAGCTTACCTCGAACTGCAGGCACATTCTGAAAATGCTCCAGCGCCTCCTCAACGGTCATATCCAGCACCTCGGCGATGGACTTTCCCTTGTACCTGACCTCCAACGTTTCGCGGTTGTATCGGGTGCCTTTGCACTCCTCGCACTCGATGTACACATCCGGTAGGAAGTTCATCTCGATCTTGATCAGCCCGTCGCCCTGGCAGGCCTCACAGCGACCGCCCTTCACATTGAAAGAGAACCTTCCTTCCTTGTAGCCCCTGATCCTGGCCTCCTTGGTCTCTGCAAATGCCTTCCTGATGGGATCGAAGACCTTGGTGTACGTTGCAGGATTGGATCTGGGAGTCCTGCCGATAGGGCTCTGATCGATCACGATGACTTTATCGATCTCGGAGTCGAAGCATAGCTCATCATGTTCTCCGGGGGCCTCGCTGGATCTGTAGATCTTCTTCATCAGGGCCCGGTAAAGCGTGTCGTAGATCAGCGTGGACTTGCCTGAGCCCGAAACGCCAGTTACCACTGTCAGGACACCCACCGGGATCTCGACAGTGATGTCTTTCAGGTTGTTCTCCCGGCAACCCTTGATGCGGATAAAGGAGCCGCTCTTCCTCCGAGATGACGGAACCTCGATCATCTTTTTGCCGCAGAGATACTGTCCTGTCAGAGACTCGGGGTTCTTCTCGATCTCCTCTGGAGTGCCCTCGGCAACGACCCATCCTCCGTGAATGCCAGCCCCAGGCCCGATGTCCAGCACATGGTCTGCGCTGCGGATAGTCTCCTCATCGTGCTCCACCACAATCAGCGTATTTCCCAGATCACGGAGCTTCTTTAGGGTCTGAATCAGCCTGCTGTTGTCCCTCTGATGCAGCCCGATGGAGGGCTCATCCAGGACGTACAGCACACCCGTGAGATTCGATCCGATCTGAGTAGCCAGCCGGATGCGCTGCGCCTCTCCGCCTGAGAGCGTGCCCGCATTCCTGGATAAGGTGAGATATCCCAGGCCCACGTGCTCTAAAAAGCCGAGGCGGGATCGGATCTCCTTTAGCACCTGCCGGGCGATCTCCCGGTCCTTTTCGGAGAGTTCTGAATCCAGGCTCTCAAAGAACTGGATCGCTTCGACGACGGAAAGATCGGTCACGTCCACAATGGACTTTCCTGCAATTCTGACCGCCAGCACCTTCTCCTTCAGCCTCCGACCGCGACAGGCCGGGCAGGGCAGGACCTTCATGAACCGCTCCAGCTCCTCCCGGCGGTAATCGGAGTTCGTCTGGCCGTAGAGCCGCACAGACTGCGGAATGAGTCCCTCCCATTGGCTGCTGTGGGACCAGTAGGCGTCCCCGTTCTTCATGCTCATCTGGAACTGAATGCGTTCGCTTGAGCCAAACAAGAGGGCATCGTGCTGCTCTTTGGTCAGATCTTTTACTGGGGTGAAGATATCAAAGCCAAAGTGCCTGGCCACGGCTGCCAGATGCTGACCCCGCCAGCCGTCTATGGCGTTCCGATAGAGAGCCACCGCCCCATCTGCAATGCTCAGCTCTTTGTCGGGTAGGATCAGATCCGGATCGAACTCCATGCGGATGCCAAGACCATTGCAGGCCTCGCAGGCACCGAACGGACTGTTGAAGGAGAACATTCGGGGCTGCAGCTCTTCGAAAGCCATTCCGCAGACGGGACAGGCCATCCTTGAAGAGAACAGCCGCTCCTCTCCCTTTTCGTTCAAGACGATGAGCAGGCCCTCTGCCTTCTTGAGAGCATTCTCGCAGGCCTCCACCAGACGGGGGCGATCTTTTCCAGGGTCCAGCCGGTCCACCACCACCTGGATGTCGTGTTTCCTGTAGCGGTCGAGTTCAATCTCCTCCTCGATCCTCCGGATCTCCCCGTTCACTCGCACCCGAGCGAAGCCCTCCGCTTGAAGGTCACGAAAGAGCTGCCCATAGGTCCCCTTCTTCTGCCGGATGACGGGTGCGAGGATAGTGACTGCAGCGCTCACATCTTTGCCCGCATCGGTGAGTATGCAGTCCGCAATCTTCTCCGGCGACTGGGGCTCGATCCTGATGCCGTGAGACGGGCAGTATGGCACTCCGATACGGGCAAAGAGCAGTCGCAGGTAGTCGTAGATCTCGGTGACTGTGCCCACTGTGCTCCGCGGGTTCTTGGAGGTGGTCTTCTGCTCAATGGAGATGGCCGGAGAGAGCCCTTCGATGCTGTCGACGTCGGGTTTGTTCATCTGCCCCAGGAACTGACGGGCATAGGCTGATAGCGATTCCACGTAGCGTCGCTGCCCTTCGGCGTAGACTGTATCGAAGGCCAGGGTGGACTTGCCCGAGCCTGAGACGCCGGTGATGACGATGAACCTATCCCGGGGGAGTTCAACGGTGATGTTCTTCAGATTGTGCTGCCGGGCCCCTTTTATGAGAATGGATTTCATTTTGCTTGCTCGCTTGTGTTCTAGTAGATGGTTAATGAGGATAGACTTAACCCTTTTCCAGCACTCCGCCCACATCCATCCTTTCCCCTGGCGACCAGCGAGCGGCTGGCTGGCAATATTATACTATGTAACTAAAATGCTGTTCAGCTAAAAATTTCGGATTATATAGCAGGTTAAATCTAAATACTTTAATTGTCCAATAACTTTTGAATGCTTGCAACTGAGTTTGCTGAGGTGACGAAGAAACGAGACTCGGTATGTTATTCATAACTGTCGCAATCATCCTCGTCAGTCTTGCTGCCGCAGAGCTGCCATCCTCTTTTTATGAAGCAATGGTAACCATGAAAAACCAAGATATCCTTTGCGTCAAGAATTATGAGGCAGGTGCGAGCTTGTCTGAAGCCTACACCGATTTCGAATACCTCAATAAGGACACAGAGGTCAAAAGCCAATCCATACAAAACAATACAGGCAGCGCTGCCCTTGAAGCAAGAATGAACTCTGAAGTCATAGGCAACGCTCAGCTAGTCTGGCAATCATTTATCCCCTATGTGGATGACAAGGGCCGCCACACAATGTTAAGTCGAACTGAGGAGAACCTGACAGGAGTCTTCTCCATTGAGAGGTTCATCCAGCTTTCGTCCAATAGCACGTTCGGATTGTTAGGGCCCGAGTGGCTGCCCTGCAGCTGAGGCAGCCTTCACACTACTAGATCCGATGTGCAATGCGGGCAGCGCACAGCGGCCTTGGGGATGCTCTCCTTGCAATAGTCACATTCCTTTGTGTTCGGCTCGGGAGGCGCAGGCTTGCGCTTCATGGAGTTGACCTTCCTGATCACAATGAATATGGCCAGGGCCACAATAATGAAGTTGATTATTGTGTTTATGAAGAGGCCGTAGTTGACGGTAGGAGCTCCTGCAGCCTGAGCTGCGGCCAAGGAAGCATAACTCTTCCCATCCAGCGAGATAAACAGATCTGTGAAGTTCACTTTGCCCAGCACAAGACCCAAGGGCGGCATGATAATATCCTTCACAAGAGAATTTACTATGCCTCCAAAGGCCGCGCCGATGATGATTCCAACCGCCATGTCCAGGACGTTTCCTTTCATGGCGAACTCTTTGAACTCGCCTATAAATCCCATAAGTTATCACCTCACTAAAACACAAAAAATCACTTCCTGTTTGGGCGTTGGAAATATAAATCTTTTCGGACGTCAGACGGCAACATCTTCAATTATTATGAAACTATAATCATGATATCATTTTCCTCGTCTTAAGGAGACCCACAATGAACGCGATAGAGACCATGGACCTGACAAAAAAGTTCGGCAGCCTGACAGCCGTTGACAGCGTGAACATAAATGTGGAGCAGGGAGAGATCTTCGGGCTTCTGGGACCCAACGGAGCCGGCAAAAGCACTATCATTTCCATGCTCTGTACGATCCTCAAGCCTACGTCCGGCAGTGCCCTGGTAAACGGCTATGACATCGTTCAATTTCCATCCCAGGTACGAAAATCCATCGGCATCGTGTTCCAGGACCCAAGCGTTGACGACCGCCTCACGGGAAAGGAAAACCTGGAAATGCACGCCGACCTCTATGGTGTTCCTACGTCCGAGAAGAAGTCGCAGATAGATAAAGTGCTGGAGCTGGTCGAGCTGTCGGACCGCAGCAACGACCTGGTGCGAACCTATTCGAGCGGCATGCGCAGGAGGCTGGAGATCGCACGAAGTCTGGTTCATACGCCCAAAGTGCTTTTTTTGGATGAACCCACCATCGGCCTCGATCCTCAGAGCCGCGACCACATCTGGAGTTACATTCGAGAGCTAATGAAGAATGAGGAACTCACTATCATCCTGACGACGCACTATATGGAAGAGGCGGACAAGCTCTGCAAGCAGGTGGCGATCGTCGATCATGGCCAGATCGTTGCGCTGGATTCGCCCGATAGCCTAAAGGAAAAGCTCGGAGGCGAGACCATCTCCGTCAAAACCAATGATAATCCGTTATACCTTGAGAAGATCAAGGAGGCTGGCATCGCAAAGAGCGTGGTCATCGCCGGAGAGGAGGTCAAGATAACCGTCGACAGCGCTCATACTATTCTGCCCAACATCGTGAATATAGCCGCCTCAAATCACATATTTATCGATTCGGTCTCTCTCCAGGAACCTCAACTTGATGATGTTTTCCTGCACTACACCGGAAGAGAGCTGCGTGAAGGCGGCGGCAAAGAGCTCTCCGGAATGGGCGCCATAAGGAGGAGGCAGATAAAATGAGCGAGCTTCGGGGCGTTTATACACTGTGGCAAAGAGAAATCAAGCGATTCTTGCGGGAGAGGACTCGCCTGGCCAGCTCCTTCTTCCAGCCGCTGCTGTGGCTCATCATCTTCGGCGCAGGCCTTGGGCTATCGATCAGGAGCAGCACGGGCCTCAACTATCAGGAATACATCTTCCCCGGCATCATAGGTCAAACGTTGCTGTTCACATCCATGTTCATGGGTATATCGCTGATATGGGATCGCCAGTTCGGATTTTTAAAAGAGATACTGGTGGCACCAATTTCCCGCGTTTCTATCTTCGTCGGCAAGATGCTGGGCGTAAGCACCGATTCCATGATCCAGGGCATGATCGTGCTGATGCTTGGGTTTTTGATAGGCGTCAAAATCACCCTGCCCATTGTAATCAAGGTCATACCCTTGATGCTGCTCGTCACATTGGGCATGGCATGTATCGGGTTGACGCTGGCCAGCTTCATGGACAGCCTGGAGAGCTACGGCACCATAATGACCTTCGTGAACATGCCCATGTTCTTCCTCAGTGGTGCTCTATTCCCAGTGAACAACCTTCCGTCCTGGCTTCAATGGGTCGTCTACGTCAATCCCCTCACCTATGGCGTGGATGCTCTGAGGACCGTCATCGTCGATGGAGCATACGTTTCATCTTTTCCGCTCTACATGGACCTGACGATCATCATCGCCTTCGACGTCCTCATGATTCTGGTGGGAACGTACTCGTTCAGCCTGCGAAAATGAGCGAAAATGGCGTATGAAGGAAGATGCGAAACAGTATCTTCCGCCGTGACGATTCTCTGTTAAGATTCTAATGGCGGCTTCTTGCCTCCACTTTTTCAAGGTAGAGAATACCCGTGGGCGTGGCCCTGTAGCTGCCTCCTTCGGTCTGCTCGACCACCAGGGCTTTTTCCAGCATGGCGAGGTGATACGCTGCCTGCGCTGAGCCAAGTCCGATCTCTCTCTCGATCAGCTCTCTGCTTTTCAATTCTCCGGCAACGAATTTGAGAATTTGTCGCCGGAGCGGAAGCTGCAGAACTTCCAGGGCAAATCTGTGACCCTCGGCAGTCTCCCACCATTTGGCATCTCGTCTCGCTGCAGGTGGTGCGCCATCAGCCTTTTTATCCTCACAAGAATTCATGAATCCAGACAAAATAAAATAAGTTCAGCTCTTGATCCTGGCATCGATCAATCTTTTTTCTCTCCGTGAATCTCGCACGTCTCGCTGTTGATCTCGCAGGCCCGACAGATGTCGCGCTCCTCGTCCAGATGTCGTGTGGCCGTGGCCAGCACGCTGGAGTTGACCAGGTTTCCTGCCAGGAATATGGCCGCAGCAATCTCATCTTCGGAAATGCCCATCTTGGAGGCCACATGGATGTGCAGCTTAAGGCAGTGGCTGCAGCGCATGGCTGCCGAGACGGCAATCGAGATCAACTCAATGGTCTTCATGTCCAGGGTCGAGCTTCTCAAAATGGCATTGTTGTGCAGCACCCTGGTGATAAGTATCTCAGGATTGTCCTTCATGAACGAAAAGACATAGGGGATTTCCCCGTAAGTGCTCTCAACTACTTTTAAAATATCCTCAGCCGCCTTATCCTTGCCCTTGGTCAGAATGGCATCCAGCTCATCTTCGAAGCTCATGATCTCACCAGGGGCCATGCCACTACTAGCGAGCACGGCCCTGTTGGTACCGTTGGTACCGGGCCCTAGAAGACGAACCCGGTCTCAGAGGCAGGCAATATCCTCACAAGTATATAGTCTTTCATCCTTGACGGCTTTATGGTGGCAATCTCTCCCAGCTTCACGCCTTCATCGAAGGTCACGGCCGCTACCGCATCCTTGTAACCTTCGTAGGGAAGCTTCACCCGAACACCATTGAGGTTGAGCGCAATTGGAAGTGGCGAGTAGGAGTACTCCACCTCCGGCACCTGCTCCCGAACGGCATCCATCACCCTGGGCGGCGAGGTCGTGAGTGGGTCCTTGGATATATCGTTCCTGGTTTTGTCCAGGGCTCTGCCCAC
>CAZPUO010000129.1:0-7758 GCA_964589745.1 uncultured Methanotrichaceae archaeon | reverse complement strand
TCAGCATGTCCAGAAAAGGAAATCCATACGACAATGCATTCGCGGAAAGCTTCATTAAGACATTAAAATGGGAGGAAATATATCTGAACGAATACGAAACATTTGATGATGCCTTCAGAAACATATGGCATTTTATCGAGAAGGTGTACAACGAGAAGAGGCTGCATTCAGCCCTTGACTATCAATCTCCGGATCAGTTCGAAATGGAGGTTGCCTTAAATACCATTGTTTAACTATCTGTCTTCTATCAGGGGTTCAGTCCAAAGGTTTCTTAAAAGACATAGCGTTGTCGATCGAATACCCGTTGTTGCCGATGGCACTAATCCATCAAAGGATGGTGGTTTAGATGGCCGAATGCACTGCTGAAATTAAGCAATCATCTATGGTTACGTCTGAGACTCAAAATTCAACAGAAGACGTTGTAACGCCAGCATTCGTTAAATCAGAGATCGAAAAGGACTCGAATAAAATCGAGAAATACTTGGAAGCGTTAGTCGACTGGAAAATCCAGGAACCTGTTAGGTTCGCTCTCTTCTGGAATGACCTAAAGTTGGATAGTTCACTCAAGGAGTCCAAGAAGAAAGAAATAGACCAAATCGTAGCGGATACAACAAGGGATGATCACGTAAAGGACGGAAACGATAAAAAAGGAAACACTTACGCTATCCAGTTAGTTGATCTGGCGACTGAGGATGGAACAGATCTTTGGCACACTCCAACCGTTGAACCGTATGTCACGATAGCTAAAGACGACCACCTTGAGAACTATTCTCTGAGAACCAAGCATATTCGGAGCTGGTTAACTGGAAAGCTCTTTGCCAAAACCGGTAAGGTGCCAGGAGCACAGGCTATCGAGGATTCTCTGAACGTCTTGGAGTACAAGGCAATCCACGAGGGGAACGAGTTTGAAACCTACGTCCGGGTAGCTCCCTTTGAGGATAAGATTTACGTCGATCTCGGTACAAAGGATTGGAATTGCGTTGAAATCGGTGCCGATGGCTGGAAGATCATTCCCAAGTCACCTGTTAAATTCACGAGACCAGGATCATTGTTGCCGCTTCCGAAACCTGAACCGGATGGAAGTTGGGAAGACTTTCAGAAACTGATCAATGCCTCTGGTGACAATTGGACTCTAATCGTTAGTTGGTTGACCCAAGCCTTCTGGCCGAGGGGGCCGTACGCGTTTTTGAACATAACAGGTGAACAAGGGTCCGGCAAATCATTGGTACAGCGAATGTGTAAACTTGTTGTCGATCCAAGCCAGACACCTCTTCGCAGGCCGCCGAAAAACGAGCACGACCTAATGATCGCGGCTCTATCCGAGAGGGTTCTAAGCTTTGATAACCTATCCGGAATGCCTGCATACCTTTCCGATGCATTCTGTGGGTTAGCGACAGGCACATCCTTGGCGACCAGACTGCTTTACACCGATAAAGAGGAATCGTTCTTAACGGCCAGAAGACCGTGCGTCTTCAACGGAATAGACGCGCTCACGACTCGCGGAGACCTACTGGATCGAACATTAACCGTCGACCTGCCGAGGATCAGCAGACAAGACCGAAAAGAAGAAGGAGCAATAATAGAGGATTTCAATCGCATACTCCCTCAGTTATTGGGCCTTATTCTCGATGCTACTGTCACCGGTTTGATGCACGAAAATAGTGTTGTCCAGGAAAACTTGCCTCGCATGGCTGACTTTTATAAGTGGGTGATTGCCTGTGAACCAGCGCTACCCTGGCAAAAAGGTGAATTTGTCGCTGCCTTCGAAAGACAATCAAGGGAGGCTATGGGAAGCCTCATCGAATCGGATAGATTCGCATCTGCGGTTTATCATTATGCATTGCAGCTGACACCTGGCATAGAATCCAAATTAACAGCTTCGGACTTACTCGAAGAACTGCAGAGAACAGAAGCCTATCACATGATAGGAGGAAATTGGCCGCAAAATGGAAGCGCCCTCGGCAAGTATCTCAGAAGAGTTGCCCCGGCGTTGCGCGCTAAGGGAATAACAATAGAGATGACGAGAGAGGCTGGCAATAGGATTATCACAATAGCAGGGCCGACCAAAGAACCCAAAGAGCCAGGGCCCAAGTCCAAGGAAGAGATTATCGCATACTGCAAGCAACTCGCCAAGGGACACGAAGGAGAGTTTAATGTTAGATCGGTCCAGGATGCACTGAAAATACCGATAGACGAGATTTACAGCGCATTGAATGCCGATCGCCACTTCAAAGAGACCTGTGGTGGGCGGTACAGATACACGTCAGATGACAGGAATGACGGGTGATGACAGAAGTAAAAATCCAATAATCGATAAGCTGTGACAGAATGACAGGAATGACAGGAAAATACCCTCTTATTCTCTACGTCTTTAAAGTAAGAGAGAAAGATAGTAAGAACGTAAGGGTGAAAACCTGTCATTGCCGTCATCGTTACAGACGTTATCGATTCTGGTGTCACAATTCCCGTCATCTCGTGTCGTTGCCGTCACAAGTTGAGTAACCCTTTAGGATTTCCGACTTCGCCAACAGATAAGCAATGCGTTGGGGGTTGGAGGGGTTGGTTGGTTTAAATGAAATTCCGAACGAACGTTAAGGATTTGATAAGAATGTTAGACGAATTGAAGGAAATGAGGATCTGGTTGATCTTCAAGTATACGAAAGACGGACAGAAAATGCCCTGCTGGCCGAGTACCGGCCGATACGGGCTTAAGTGGAGGAATCCAGTGAATTTGCGCACCCATTCGGAGGCCGTTACCGCCGGAGATAGGTTCCACGCCGCCGGAATAGGCTTCGTAATTCCGAAAGGGTTTGCCGTTGTCGATCTCGATTACTGTTATCCGGCTTCCGGTGCACAGCTTGGCGATAACAAAGATGGAGACCTAAATCCGGCAGCGAGGAAGCTTGTCGATGAGTTGGGCTCCTATACCGAGAAATCGCCTTCCGGAAAAGGCTTGCATGTAATCGTCCGGGCCGACTTGCCTGCCGGATGCAAGCGATTCGATTACCACCTTGAGGGCGGGCAAAAAGTTGAGGTCAAAGTTCCGGAAACCTGTTACGTCACCTTCACCGGAAATGGGATCACCGATAGTGATAATATCGCGGACTGTACCCGGATATTGCAGGATTTATTTAAAAGGTATGGTAAACCGATCGAAGACAAACAGGTCAAAAGCAAGCCTGTCAACGGCTCCGGCATGTCCGGATCGTGTTCATCTCGGAAACCTTGTCCGACCAAACGGGCTCCGGCGACTGTGACTGCGGCTAACGTTGAGGATTCCCGGACCGGAGCGAAAACTGCATCCGTCGATGAGGGCCCGCTTTCGAAAATCGTACTCGGTTCCAGAAGTCGGGCCTACTGCTTGGCTGCACTCAGAGGCGAAGCCGATAGAATCCTTGCGACTACAGTTGGTTCCCGATCGGACACGTTGTTTAAGGCCGCTATGAAGCTAAGGAGGTATATCAACCCGCTAACAGAGACCGAAATTGTCGGCGAACTCACTGCTGCCGCGCTCCAGGTTGGTTTATTCGAAGACAAGATCAGAAGGACAATCCAGAACGGCTTCAAGTGCAGCAGATGTTGAGCCGAACGCCAGGTGATAAACTCTAGTTACAATAAATCAAATTCCATTTTGGGGCGGATGCCGTCACTGCACCTGTAAAATTGGGTGTTGGAAACAGACTTATTCCCGCCGTAGCGCCGCCTCAACTTTTTCTTATACCCTTAAGGATTCATGTTGCTTATCAATTCATGGGTGCCCAGTCGGGCATGAAGGTTTAAGGTGAAAAAAGCTCGCAAAATTGAGCGGGTGCTGATATCTTTTGGTATGATGGTCGAGATGTATTCCGATGTTTGATAGAGCCATCAGGTAACACTTTTTAAGCATGGATGTTATTGCAGATCCTATGTTCAAGCTCGGAGAATATCAAGAGGACAAAGCAAGGGAGATTGCCGACTACCTTAAAGATGCGGGAATGAAGGTAGATATTCGAACCTTTACCTCAAGCGGTATAGAAGTCTTTCACTATCTTGAAGGCAGAATGAGCGAGATTAAGGCAGAATTGAACGAGGAGAAATTCAATAGGCATGCGCGGTTTATTGACGCACTTAAGAAAGTCTTAGGCAAAGGGGCAACTTCTGAGAACTTCAGGGAGAGCCTTCAACTAGAGCTAGACCCGGAGATAAATGAGAAAAGAAAGCTGTTCGGAGAAATAATGGGAGGTTGCATTAATGAGGAAGAAAGCGAGGCAAAGATGCAGGACTCCTCCAAGATATTCGGGGATCTGTTGGAAATGTCCAATGCGGAATCCTTTGTCGACCTAGTTCTTGAACGCAATGATATCAAGATTGGTGATGTTATCGATGGGAGGCTTGATGATCCAGTAATACGAATCTTTGCAGATGATGAGGATGATGACGAAAGCAAGTTGGCAAGAACGACCACCTGCTTCACGATCGAACCACTCGCCGCGATCTACATCGATGAGTATTCCGCTCTCTTCGCTGAGGAATTGGATGAGGAGTTTAAGGATGAATATGAAGAGGAATACTCGCGCCTTGTCCTGCTAGGCAAGCTAATCTATGAATTGACAGGATTCTCCCCTGGCAAGATAGATCTGGAATCGTTCGCCGATAGATGTGAATTTCAGATGGAAAAAAATGGTGATCTATTGGAGATAAATGGAAAGGCAGCGGCGGAAGAGTTGGCACGATCATTAGAGAAGAACGACATTATAAAGGTCAAGGGCGATAGCATTAAGTGGAAGCGATAGCATCAGTAAAGCCTGGCAACGAAATAATGATTGGGACGTAGCACTCATTTTATGCGTTAGTCATTGCGGTCCGACTTCGCCCGGAATAGATTCAAGGCAGGGCTAAATGACACCCGAAGAAAAAAGCAACGAGATCCGAGGATTGATCTGGGAAATGAGCAGGACGACCAATAAGATCCTAGTTTTGGCAATCCTTCTCATTATCGCAATCATGGCCTTGCTCAGATACCACGGGATATCTCCTATCCGCCATTAGATGCGGCGATCCTGGCAACTTATCGTTATCTTCCTCAGACAATCCTTTCATCAGTTCCAGAAGCACGGAGAACACTGCAGCCTCCAATGGATCGTCCAACGCATAAAACGCTTCGCTAGAATGTCTCCTTGCCATCTCTGCCAGCTTCAGAGCATAAACCTGATCCTCCTTCTTCAACGCGCGACTTGCTTTGATCTAACGAGCAGAGACCTCCTTCACACCCATGCGCACGCTCTCGAAGCTTCGGCCCATCGGAAAGCCTCAATGCAGTCTGATTTTGCCTGAACCTTTAGATGCAACCTTGTACTGAGCCTTTGTACGGTCTCTTGAACTCATAGACATACTCGATCTCAGGCATTTTCATTGAGCTGTGACGTTATCGACTATGGCGAGCGAGTGTTGAGCTTCACCCGTCCAACAGAATCTTGAAGATCTTTGAGAGTCTCTCTATAAACTTGAGGTGCTAAACATGGATAAGAAAGAATTCTTTCGTTTCATCTTAAGCATTATCATCTGCCAGTTGGCTGGCATCATAGGATCAATATTCACAGCAAGTTCGGTGACAAGCTGGTATCCGACTCTGGTAAAACCATCTTTTACTCCATCCGGATTCTATATCGGATTAATCTGGATCGTCCTATTCTTCCTAATGGGCATCTCACTATTCCTTATCTGGAGGGAGACTCCCAGCAGTATAGAGGCTAGGATTGCACTAAATTTCTTTGCTACCCAGCTTATTGTCAATGTTCTATGGAGTATGGCCTTCTTTGGCATGCGATCTCCTATAAGGGGCGTCTTTGTCATCGCCTTTCTATGGATCTTGATTCTCATCAATATTATCAAGTTCTGGCCCGTAAACCGGACCGCTGCCATTTTACTGATTCCTTATATCGTCTGGGTGAGTATTGCTGCATACTTGAACTACTCAATCTGGAGATTGAATTCATGAAAGAGTTAGAATGTTTCTTGCCGGTAGAAGATGACGTCGAAGGAATTGATTTTACGGGATGCTAGGATTTGGCTTAATACATCGAATTACAAAGGAAGCTAGGTGGACGAGCCTTACCTCTCGTTCCGGGCCACCTCATAAGAACGCCTCCAGAGTAACCTGACTTTTCTTAGCCTTCGAGTGCGACCTTGTGATATGCCTTTGTGCATCCCTCGGACTTCGTCGAAACACCATGTTCTATCGGCATTTTTGGTCAGTTCCTCCAGGAAGGGATCGGACCATGGCGAGTAGAGTAGCATGGCAGCCTCTTTAGCGGCATCGCTCAAGGCGTGTGAGGCGTATTCGACCATCTCGGCCGCGTCTTCATAGAGCAATGGGTCGTGTTCGACGATGACGAGTGAGTGCTGAGTTTCCTCCAAGATCGTCATAAGCTGGAAAGTTGTGAATGCCCTGCGGACCTCCAGGTCCGTGAATTTACGGTCTAGCTTGCTGAGAATGCCGGAGTAGTTCCCGCAGGCGTAGGGGATTCTGAAGCGTTGCAGGTTGAGGTTCTGGTTCAGAACCTTGATGAACATCTCTCCAGGTGCTTGTAGGACATTAAACGACCTTGATCGGAGTATGACCATAGGGTAGAGTTCGAAGTCCATGATCAGTTATGGGGGTGCCGTTGGGAATATGAGGCCCAAGAGGGCGGGGTGAAAGTGCAGTTGTTATAAGACTGAATTGGTCTATTTTAGAAGTGTGGTTGTAATCCGGCACGTGTAACCGGCATTTCTGATCTGCATAAACTATTTCTTTAGGGTACGTTAATTTTACAGCCATGCAGGGGATCTTTGGACCAAAAATTGTCTCGTTTTTGATAATTCTATTGATGCTCTGCGTCCCAGTATTCGGGCAAACAACCACAATCCCCTGTTACAACAAAGGCATTGCTCTTGCAGAACAAGGTAAGTATGATGAGGCAATCGAATATTTTGATAGCGCTATTAATGTTAGTCCACAAGATGCAAAAGTCGGTAGCGTGCCATAATTGCTGTAATTTCATTAGCGCCCTGTATCTCGGTTAATGCTCAGTCCTCTGCAGTTAAATACTTTCTACCAGTAACCCAATCCTCGTTAATATCCATAACGATGCAGACAGCCAATCTCAGGAGCGATTCGTCATTAGAAAATGCCCCCGCCACTCGGCTTCTGCGTTTCAGCTCTTTATTGATTCTCTCCAATCCGTTGGTTGTTCTGATCCTCCTCCAGTGCGGTCTTGGAAACGCTTTGTAATTCCATAGATCGAACCGGAATCGCTCAATGGTTTCAGCAGACTTTGAGTATCCTTTTTGGTCAAGCTCGTTCGCTAATAATTGCATCTTGCTTTCATCTTCAAGAGCATCTCGCAATTGGTAGGCTACTTCTGCTTTATCCTTCTTGGGTATGTTCTTGAGCACAGCACGAATGAAGTGGACGCTGCACATCTGCCAAGAGGAACCCAGAAAGGCCTTCTCGACGGCTTTCTGGATTCCTTTGTGACCATCGGATACCACTAACTGCACTCCCTTCAAACCCCGGCCCTTGAGATCTTCGAAGAGGCTTTCCCAGCCCAGGTTCGTCTTCATTAGCTTCAACCTTTGCTCCCAAGATCTCGCGGCATCCATTTTTATGGATACCAGTAGCAATAAGCAATGCCTTGTTTGTATATCGACCATCAGATCTGACTTTGAAATAGCTGGCATCCAAAAAGAGATAAGGTATCTCTCCTTCAATCGGTCTCTCCAGGAACTCTTTGACCT
>CAZPUO010000128.1:0-7766 GCA_964589745.1 uncultured Methanotrichaceae archaeon | reverse complement strand
GAGTCTGGTAGATGGGGCCCACGAATTCATTGCAGACCTCCAGGATGCGCTTGCGTGGCTGCGGCTTATGCACGTGCATCAAGCAGATGTACTCCTTTCCCGCCAGCAGGAGCGTGTCCATAACCCTGGTCGCGTCGCCCAAGAGAGTAGGCAAGATCCCTGTTACCTTGGGGTCTAAGGTGCCGCTGTGGCCTGCCTTCTCCAGTTCGAGAATCCTCTTCACCCAGGCCACAACCTCGTGGCTGGTCGGCCCGGAGGGCTTGTCCAGGTTGATAGCCCCCAAACGCAGGTGCATCTCCAGGCTTCGCTTCTCAGGAGGCATGCCATGGGCAGGATCAGTCTTGCCGCTTCGCTTTATCAGGACCGACCTGACCCGGTCGGAGGGCAGAGAGCCAGTATTCACGGCCTTTGTATCGGCCGTTGCGGTGGTCTTGGCTGCGACGGTAGTGGCATTCGTAGTAGTGGTCGTGGTAGTAGTCGTAGTAGTGGTTGTAGTAGAAGCAGTAGCATCGGTGGCAGTGGCAGTAGAAGTATCTGAGCGTTTGGCACGGTGAATGATCACTGGCGGGCCCTCACTGCGGCCAGCACGATGGAAAATGTCCCGGCCTCATTGAACCTGCCCGTATCCACCACGAGATCGTAAACAGAAAAGTCGTTGATGTCGATGTTATAATACTTTTTATACCGCCTGGCCTCGCTCTCCTCTCTGGAGCGCGTCTCCTGCATGGCATCCTCCAGCAGCTTGGCCTCACGCCTGGCGATCCTCTCAGCCCTCGCCCGCAGATCCGTCTTGAGCAGCACCTTCAGGTCCGCGGCTAGAAGATGCCCGGAGAGACGCCCTTCGAAAATGCCGGGCCCCTCCCTGGCAAGAGCCTTCTGAGCATCATCGATCTGATAATCAATCTCCGGCCCCTTCTCAGCCAGCCGATTCATCTCCTTCACAGAGATGTTCTTCTCACTGGCGATTTTGCGAAAGAGCTCTCCGGAGTTGATCCATCGGACACCTAGCTCCGCGGCCAGTGCACGCGCCAGTGTGGTAGTGCCTGTTCCCGGCGCTCCGCTTATGGTTATTATCATACTCTTCAGCTCATGCTCCCAATGTCCAGAGCCTTGCGTATGATCTGCGAGACGGGAAGGGAGCAGACGAAGTACCAGTAGAACCAGTAGAGAACCGGCCCAATCACTGTGGCATTGATTTTTTGCGTCCCCCAGAAGGGGAAGGTCATGGTCATGCTAGGATTCTGTGCTATGTAAAGATAGGCCCACATAAAGAGCGGAATGGAGACGATGCCGATGTAAAGCATGGGCTTGAACTGCATCTGCATCATCTTGCCCTGCTCCGAGACCATCTTCATCTGCTCGGCTTGAAGTTGCTGCTGCCGGGCCTGGTCTCCAGACAATTGCGCTTCTCTCATATCTCTTTGCAGCTTCTTCATCTTCTCCTGTTGCTCTCTCAGGAAATCCCAGTCCATGGTGTACTTCTGGATCAGGCTGGCATAAAGTCCGGTGATGGCCGCCATGACAAAGAGCACGACGCCAAATGGCAGGATGGCAGGAAGCCATCCTATGACATATCCCATGGCGACGCCTAAGGAGTGTCTCAGATCGCCGCTGATCATTATCCCGAAAAAGAGGACGAAGCCGATGGCCAAAGCCACGGTGTCCAGGGACTTGGTCAAACTGGCGCTAGTGCTCATGCTGTTGCTCCGAAGAACTTCTGCATCATGGGGTACATCTCCTGGATCTGCTCGCTGGCTATCTGCTCATAGAGCCGATAGACGATGGAAACCGCCAGGAGCAAACCGGTACCGCCTGCTCCTCCCAGGGTTCCCAAGAGGCTGGCTATCAAGGTCAACAAGCCTATGATCACACCTCCAATCACCGTCACTTTGGGAATGTACCTTTCCATCAGCCTCTCGATGGAGGCCGGGTTTCTTCTGTAGCCAGGAACCTGCAGGCCCGAATTGTGAATCTTGGTGGCTACGTTCTTGGGACCCATGCCCGTGGTCTCGATCCAGAAGATGGCGAAGATGATGCCGCCAATGATCAGGAACGTGGAATCAGTCAACACGTGCAGCAAGATCTGCCAGCCAGTGAGGGACGAGAATCCTAGCTCCACCATTCCTGGAGCGCTCTGAACCATACCAGGCATCCAATCGCTCGGACCACGGATGGCAGATAGATAATACATAAGCCCTGACACTGGCTGAGGCGACGAACCACTAACGGCCGCACCTGTAGCTGTATTGTATTTAGCCTGGGCGATAAAGGTGCCAAGCAGATTGGAGTAGCCGGTATAAACAGTAGTCACGCCCTGGCTGGTTACCGATGCCGTGGTTACTGTACCGATCTTGGCCGCCAGCAGTGCCCCTATCATCTCAATATTTGCCTGAATGGCTCGCACCAGGATCATGGGAAGAACCGATGCGTAAACCAGCTTCACCGGGAATCTTCCGCGAGCGCCGCGCACGCGGCTGTGAGCCAAAGGTATCTCTATTCTCGTGGACTCCACCAGAACGACCAGCAGAATGATCATCACGGTAGATACCAGCGCCAGGATTCCTCCCGTAACGAGGATGAACCTCATGCCTTCCGAGGTGAAGATGGTGTCGAAGCTGATGAGCTGCAGCCTGAATATATCGATCCACTTCGGTATTATGCCCACAGGTAGACCGCCATCGCCCTGGGCCGGATTGATAATGCCCGTCACCAGCTGCTGGCTTATTCCCGCCACGATGAAGAGGCCCACGCCAGATCCCACACCCCACTTGGATACAACTTCGTCCATATAGACAATGAGGGACCCGCCCACAAACACCTGGATGAAGATCAGCAGAGAAATTATTCCCACGGAAACCCCCAAGGCGCTGGCCAAACCTGTGTCCGGCAGCAGATAGCCGCCCATGACCTGCGGCAGAGCCTCCACTGCCACCATCACGAACACCAAAGCCTTCTGCGTGCCCTGGTATATGGCCTGGTCCCGAGGATCGCTGAGGTCGAGCTTAATGATCTCTGCGCCCACCAGCAACTGCAACACGATGGATGCTGTCACGATGGGCCCAATGCCAAGGAGCATCATGGAGCCGAAGGACCCTGCAAAGAAGGCGCGATAGGCACTGAAGAGATCTGTGGACGCAGAGGATAGTCCAAACAGAGGTATGTTGCCCAAAATAAAGTAGAGCAGCAATATGGCCAGAGTCCAGCTTAGCTTTCTCTTAAAATGGACGTGGCCCTTGGGACGCTCCACGGAAGGGAGCCGACGCACAAAGGGCTCTATCGCATAAAAGAAACTATGCTGGTTCATACTACTACTGCCTGACCACCAGCAGCCTCTATCTTGCTCTTGGCCACAGCCGAAAACCCGGCTGCACTCACATCAAGCTTCCTGGTTACCCTGCCGCGACCCAAGACCTTCATCTCACCGAGCTCGACCTTGCCGTCTGAACCTGCTATCTGGTCCAGCACGTCCACGTTGACCACATTCAGCTTCTCAGCCAACGGCAGCCGAACGAAGCCGTGCTTGCCCATCTGGGTGCCAAGAAGGAGAGACCTCATGAAGTGGTGTTTGCACTTGCCAGAGTCTCCACGACCACCGCGGGAGCCGCCTCCACGCGCGTTCTTGTGCTTGCCGTGGTACGTCCGATGGCCCCTGCGTTCCTTCGTCTTTGGTCTAACCATTGCCTTCTACCTCATCCTCTTGATAAGATCCGCCAGATCCTGACGAAATCCCATATCTCCGCCCTGTTGCGCGGTCTTCTTGGTGGTCCTCAAGCCCTTCCGGGCTGGGTGCAACCTGAAGATGGGCTTTATTCCCAGATCCTTCAGGCTGGCAGAGCCGGAGTTCACAGCCGACGCTAGCTCTTTGAAGGTGCGATAGGAGGTCTTCTCCCTCAAGAACTGGTCCGTCAGCCGTCTATTTCCGCTCAAGCGTCCCCGCCTCTCCAGGATCAATGCCAGGGTGTCATCGTCGATCTTACCCCAGGCCACGTAGTCCTTCACCTTCTGGATCATGCCACGGTAATGGGAGTCCTCGGCTACCACTACACAATGGTTGACTCTGTGAATGCGCAGCATCTCCAGGGTATCCTTGACCTCAGGCCGGAGATTCACCTCGCCCCTCAATCTCACTATGGCAAACATCTTCAGGCCCTCACAGTTATGGTGTTGACGAGCGCATTGTAGGTGGCCTTGGCGAAGTTCAGAGTGGTCCTGGTCGAACCAGCCGTCCTGGTCCACACATCCTTGATGCCGGCCATATCCATGACCTTCTTGGATGTATCACCAGCAGCTATGCCCAGGCCGCGAGGTGCTGGGATAAGCACCACCCTTACGCTCCCGGACTCGCCCAAAACCTCATAGGGCACCGTGTGCGGCTGGCCGCAGCCACACTCCCAGCTACCACAGCCGCGCTTCACCTTCATGATGTTCAGCTTGGCATTGTCGATGCCCTTCTTGATGGCTCGGCCCACCTGGACATCCTTGCCCTCGCCGAGGCCGATATAGCCATCCCTGTTGCCAACTATTACCGTGGTTCTGAATTTGACCCTCCGGCCGGAGTCGGTCATTCTCTGCACCATGTTGATATCTAAAACCTCGTCCTCCAGGCCGGGAATGAGCACATCGATAAGACCTGCCTCCTTTACGGGAAGGCCGGATGCCATGGCCTCGTCGAAAGTGGTCACCTGACCCTCATACACGAGCCTGCCCAGCCTGGTCCTGGGGACCCACTCTTCCTGGTAGAAATCGCGCTTCTTCTTCTGATCCATAGTCTCACCCCAGTATCTTCTCGCGGGCCTGCTCGAATTGGGCCACAATATCCGCCCCGGTGTACTTCTTTATGTGCTCACCGTGAATCCTCTCGTCATCAGGGAAGATCTCAGGGCTGTGAGGCACGTTCACACCTGCGTCCACAACGCCCTTAATGGCCGCATAGATCCTATTGCCGCGTGTGGAGGCATGCAGGCCTATGTCCGCTATGCCCTGGCTCTCGCCTAAGGCCAGCATCTTCTTTCCGAAAAGTAGGCCTGTTAAGTAAGCGGCTGGCAAATTGCCTGTGCTGAAGGTGTATCCAAAGTTCTTGAGCTCCTTGGAGTTGACCGTCAGGAGCGTCTTATCACCCATCTGCTCTGCCACTACCAGTTGCAATGTGGTGTTGGCGTTGCTCTTTCTGACCACAACTCTGGGTTTCTTCGATAGTATAAGCTTGTATCTGACGTGATAGTTGGTCTTGCCCTCTCTCCGCCTGCGGAAGGGCACCTTATATCTTGGTCCGGTCGCCAAGTCAATCACTCCTGGCTAGGCCTTTGGCCTTGATGTAGGCATTGAGGTGGGCCGTGCTCCTGTATTCGCCGCCCTTGGATTTGCGATAAAGCATCCTGTAGGCGTGCCGATCGATCTGGCCGCCATCTCGAAGCTCTTTTAGCCTCTTTCGCAGGGCGCGGATCTTGGTCATCCACTGCTCTTTGCGCGGGGTTCGAGCGCCCTTTGCGCCTTTCCTGTGCCCTGCGCCCTTACAATGACCATAGGCACGCTTTGCAGCCCTGGCCCTGAATCTGGCCCGACTGTTGCCTTTCTTGGGCTTGGCCTTGATGTTTCCGGCCCCGATCTGGGAGCGGATATCCTCCCGGGTTATTGCGTCGGCAAGATCGCTTGCCATCTCAGGATCGGGGTTGACCCATACGCGGCTTTCGCCTATGGAAAGCTCGGCAGCCGCCAGCCTGCGCTGTGTTGAGAAACCAGGCATCTCAGGCGCCTCCCTTGGGGTTGAGCACCTTTAGGCCCATCTCAGCCGCCTTGGCCTGGATCTCCAGCCGCTTCTTCATGCCCACGGCTCCAGCGATGCGAACGGCGCATCCTTGAGCGAGAGTCAACTCCACCACGTTGTTCACCAGCATTTCCGGCACTCCGGAAGGATGAAATCCCCTGACAGCTGCAGGGCTTCCAAAACCGGGCCGGACCAGCTTACCTTTGGCAGCCACCTGCTGCCGGAGCTTGTTATGCAGGCCGCGAGGCTTTCGCCAGCTGGTGCCCAGCCTCTTCTTCTTATGTGAATCATGAAAGTTGAACTCAGGCTTCTTGGCTTTTTGCCTGGCTCTCACTCTCAGCAATCTCTGTGCCATCCTCGTCACCTCTTGCCCACCAGGTATATCCCGTCCTGGAATACCCGGATATCGAATCCGCGCACTCGCGTGGCCTGCTCGATATTGGCCATGGTCTGGCCAACGTGCTCTTTGTCGATGCCTGTAATCACTACCTCGTCCTTGCCGACCTCAACCTTTGTTCCTGGTAGAATCCTGGCTGATCGAGACTTCCTCTCCCCGAGGAAGTTGTTTATGACGAGCTCGTCAGAAGCTGCCTTGAGTTGTATGGGAAAGTGAGAGTAGACAACCTTCATCCTGTACTCATACCCTTTCGTCACGCCGGCAATCATGTTGCCTATGTGCGAAGCCAGGGTTCCCACCATCGCCCTCTGGCGCTTGCGATCGAGCCTGGAATTCACGACCAGATGAGAGTCCTCTTTCCAGATCTCAATCTCGGGATAGGAAAGCTGCCTGGAGACCTCTCCTTTCGGACCCTTTACCGTGACGGTATTTCCATCCACGGATACGGCAACTCCCTCCGGGACCTCTACCTGTCGTGCAATCTCTTTGACCATTGCGACCACCTAATACACATACGCCAGGAGCTGGCCCCCCAGGGACTGGGCTCTGGCGTCGGTATGAGCCATGACACCCCTGCTGGTGCTCAGTATCAGCACTCCAAAGTTCCTGGCGGGGAGGAATCGCTTCTCCCATTTCTCCAGCTCTGAGACCTTGGTAGCGAACCGGGGCTTGATGACGCCGCAGCGGTTGATCCTTCCCAGGAGCTTTACTCTGAACATTCCTGACTTTCCATCGTCCACGAACTCAAACTCGCCGATGTATCCCCTGTCCGCCATCACCTTCAGCGCCCTTCCTATGAGCTTGGAGGCGGGATGGATAATACACTCGGGTTTGCCTACGCTTTCTGCGTTCTTGATAACGGACATAGCATCGGCCAGTGGATCCAATAACACTGCAACCACCTACGTATATTTTTCAAAGCCCATCTGTGGGGCGATCTCTCGGAAGCACTGCCTGCACAGATATATTCCGTACTTTCTCACCAAGCCGTTCTTGCGACCGCAGCGTTTACAGGTGTTTGCACCCCTTCCGAAGACCTTCTTGCCTTTCTTCATGCTGCCTCCAAGATCTCTACGCCGAACTTCTTTTGGACAAACTCCATGGTATCTTCCTTGCCCAGCCTCTGCCGACCTGGAATCTTCCTTTGCGCGATTCGCCTCCGGGCTATTCTGTAGCCGGGCCTCTTCACGGCCACAGAGACGTCCATGCCGAAGATGCCTATCTCCGGATCATACCTCATGCCCGGAAAGTCGGTGTGCTCCTCAATGCCAAAGGAGAAGTTACCCTGCATATCGAACTGGCTCTTTTTCAGGCTGCCGCCAGCGGCCTTCAGGGCCGTAACCAGGAAATCCTCGGCCGCCTTTCCCCTAAGGGTGAGCTTTGCTCCGATGGGCTCTCTCTTCTTGATGCCGAAGTTGGGAAGCGTCTTTTTAGCGATAGACCGAACCGGTGTCTGATGCGTGATCGCTTTGAGAATGGTCTCGGCGTTGACCAGCCGCTGTCCGCTCTCTCCTACGCCCACGTGCACGACGACCTTGTCGATCTGGGGCTCAAGCATGACATTCATTTAGCTGCCCCCAACTTGATGACAGGCTGGTCCTTTCC
>CAZPUO010000127.1:0-7856 GCA_964589745.1 uncultured Methanotrichaceae archaeon | reverse complement strand
TCGATGAGCCCGCCCAGGGGAATGCAGACCAGTGCCGCGATAAAGGCGGAGGATAAAGAAATGGTTAGAGATCTGGTGGTGATCTCCACCACCTCTGGATTAAGGGTGATGATGAGCTCTATTGCCCTGACAAACCCATTCCAGATCTCTTCCAACTACCTTCACCACTAACTGTCTTCGCCCTTCATGCCATAGCGCAGGAGGCGTTTGTTGGCATTGCGCATTCGGCACTTGAGCAGCCGATAAGGGCGCAGTTGCCCTTGGCCGGTGAGAAGAGCGACTGTCCGTACTTCTCTTGGCCATAGCTCGCGATCAATTGCTGGCCTTCATCGGATACCAAGTAGTTGATAAACTCGTTGGCTAGCTCGCAGTTCACACCTGGATGCTTTTTCGGGTTAACGGCCATGACAACGTAAACGTTTAGAAGATCGGCTCCGTTCTCGACGAGAGGCACAAGGGTTAGATTGCCCTGGTAGGCCATGAAGGTGGACGTGTCGGTCAGAGTGTAGGCCTGCTTCTCATTGGCCATGTTTAGGGTGGCCCCCATGCCCTGTCCAGACTCGATGTACCAGGGCCCGGAGGTGTTGACCCAAGAGTAGTTGTAGCCCGCCGCTTTCCAGAGCAGCTTCTCTCGGGCATGGGTGCCTGAGCCGTCGCCTCTGGATACAAACATTATCTTGCTTGGATCGGCTTTGCCCTTCTCCATGATAACGGCCAGCGCTGCAGAGGCATTCATGTCTTTAATGCCTGCTGGGTCGCTCTTCGGGCCAACTATGTAGAAGTAGTTGTAGGCTATGCACCTACGTTCCAATCCATGCCCGTCCTTGATGAATTTCAGTTCCCTCTCCTTATCATGGACCATGAGCACGTCCACATCACCGCGCTCTCCGTACTGAATTGCAATTCCAGTTCCCGCGGAGACCACATCCAAGGATACGTTATACTTTTCATCGAACTTCTGCTTTATAAAATCGAGGAGCCCGCTGTCTTGTAGGCTGGTCGTGGTGGCAAGTTTGAGCCTGCTACCGTCTGCTGCTACGGCAGCGCCGCAGACAATTGCCAATGCCAGGAGCAGCAAAGTCGCCCTTAAGATCTTTTCTGACATAATCAATCCCGGTTTTAGCATAATTGCTGACGATAAAAAGCTTATGTAAGCAGAAGAGCTTGCAAACAGATCGATTGCTCTTGTAGATTGGAAAGAGAGGAAGTTATATCACCCTGCTTTCTTAAGTTCAGATCTGGATGCAGAAAGATATATTGAAAGACAAATCGATCCTCGTAACCGGCGGTGCAGGCTTCATCGGCAGCCATCTCGTAGACAGACTGCTGCAGGAGAACCAAGTCACAGTGATCGACAACTTCAGCTCGGGAAAAAGAGAGTCCGTCGAGCCCCATCTGGAAAACCCCGATTTTGAGCTAATTGAAGCCGATCTGCTCGATTCCGGTGCTCTGGAAAGGGCGTTCGCAGGAAAGGACTTCGTCTTTCATCTAGCTGCCAATCCCGATGTAAGACTTGGTGCGGAAAACACCCGAGTTCACCTGGAGCAGAATGTCATGGCTACCTACAACGTGCTGGAGGCCATGCGCAGGGCTGGCGTTCGCCGCATCGCCTTCACATCCACATCTACCATTTACGGCGAGGCGAAGGTCGTGCCCACGCCCGAGGACTTTGGCCCCCTGATGCCCATCTCCCTCTACGGAGCCTCCAAGCTTTCCTGCGAGGCTCTGATCTCTTCGTACTGCCACACCTTTGAGATGCAGTCCTGGATCTTTCGCTTTGCCAATATCGTAGGCGAGCGGGGCACCCATGGAGTTTTGGTAGACTTCATCCGCAAGCTCTGCATAAATCCAAAAGAGCTGGAGATCCTGGGGTCGGGGAAGCAGCGCAAGTCCTACCTGGAGGTGAAGGACTGCGTGCAGGCCATGCTGCACTGCATCGAGCGCTCCCATGATGAGACCAACGTCTTCAACATCGGATCTTGCGATTCTGTGGATGTGACCCAGATAGCCAATATCGTGGCGGAGCGGATGGGTCTTTCCGGTGTCAAGTATCGGTACACCGGCGGAATTGACGGCAGAGGCTGGAAGGGCGATGTGAAGGTCATGCTGCTATCCATTGAGAAGATCAAAAGACTTGGCTGGACGCCGCGTCGCGGGTCGACAGAAGCAATCGAGGCGGCGGTTGATGCGCTGCTGAAGGAAAATAAATAGTCTCATTTTGTGGCCTCTTTTCTGGGCAGAGTACGACCCGATAAATGCGACCAAATGGAATGCGACCTACCAGAATACGACATAAACGGAATACGACATGAACGGGTATTTCTCACTAGATAGTTTCTCTTGAGAAACAGGCATGGCGCCGCCGACTTAGTCCATTACTTAGGAAAATTCTTACCGAACGGGTGCCCTAGTTTTCCTCGGGCTCCTTATCTCCGAGTTTCCCAGAATCGGCATGAGACCAGAACTGCCGCCTGGTTTAAATAATGAGATAAGACATACAGAGTATGGAGGTGAAGGCGTCATGTGTACGGTTGGTGGCGGGCCGGACATCGGGCAGATCGAAGAGCTAGCTGCCAAGGATTATGAATGCCTGGACTGCAACAACAAGTTCAAGGCCATGGGCAGGAGACCCATGTGTCCCTCCTGTAAGTCTAGGAATGTCAAGCCAGCATAAGCCATGTATATTTCCCTCGAAGAGGACGAAGTCGCCTATCTCTGCGGCCTGAGCGGTACCCTGGCCTTGGCCAAGACCCTTGGGAATTTTTTCTATTTAGAGACCGAGGCGGACGAAGTAGTGCTCTTCACCGATCCAGATGACCTGCTGGTAGCCTCGTCTTTCGGCACGGGCGAAAAGATCCGACGCGGCCTCAGGTGCACCATCTTTCAGCTCCGCGAGCTGGGCACACCGCTGATAGTTCTGCCCAAGGGCCATCCGGCATCACCCCGACTCAAGACCGTGATCTCAATCGGCTCTCGAACGCGTTTGAGCTGCGAGATCCAGCCTGGTACGCATCCCGAGCAGGATATACTCTGCGCCAGTGAAGAATTTCACGGCCTGGAGGTCAGGGGCGTTTTTGGCGGAGCAGAAGTGGAAGGATTCCTGGGCGAGTTACTGATAGAAAAATTATAGTTAAAATTATAGGTGATGACTTTGGCAGTTGAGATCAGAGAGGATAGTCTGGTCAGGTATAAAGGCACAGGAACCATCGGGACGGTTAAGGTGCTAAAAGAAGAGGACGATGGAGCCAAATGGGCACTCCTGGACACTACTGGACTTTACTATCGGCTGGACACCCTGGAAGCAATCGAGAAAGCTCCTGAACGCAAAGAGCTAGAAGGCATGAACTTAGAGCAGATCAAAGAGAGGTTCAAGCAGCAGCAAGAGATGATGGACAAGGCCAAGATGCAGGATGAGACCCTGGAAACAGGCGGCTAAGATAGCAGTAGTTGTCCACGGCCCTGAGGTGGTGGACTCTGGATCGGCATTGAAGCTGATCAACTACTTGAAAAGATTTGGGACCGTCCGGGCTGTCTTGGGCGGAACCATGGGGCGAGTGGCAGTCCTTGATGCGGGTCTGGATGATGTCATAGCCATCAGCCCCTGGAGACGTCCGAGCCGATCCATCAGGGATTTGGAGCCTTCATCAGATATCCTTTTTCTTCTGACCCAGGCTAAGAGCCGGGAGACGGGCCTGGCCTTCGGCTCCATGGTGGCAGCAGCCGCGGCAGTCGCCAAGCCGCTCATTTTGATCGATTGCGGCGGAAAGCTCGTGGCAAGTCTTGCCGGAAAAGCGGATGAGATGACCGAGATGATCGCCGCGGACATTGGACTGGATAATCTTGAGCCGCTGCCCTACGCAAGAGCAGTTCGCAACGGAGATGAGACAAAGCGCACTCTGACAGGAGTGATGCCTGGCGAGCTTATCTCCGTGAATGGGACCGTGGTAGCCAAAGCCCTGGAAAGCTCAGTTGAGATCACGGCCAGAGATGGAAAGATAGCAAGCATTAAGGGAGCCGAGACAAAGCCGCACGGCCTGGAAAAGCTGCCAAAGATAGATCTTGAGAAGGCTATCGTTCGCAGCGGAAAGATCCGCAGGACCCTGGCCCGAGCCAGGCCCAGGCTTGGCGAGCGCCATGGAGATGGTGCGGCTTTCATAGACCACGGCGCAGAAGATGCCTTCGAGGAGACCCAAGGTGCCTCTGTTGTAGTAACCGTGGGAGATGATACAACGGCCATTGCAGGAGATATCCTGGCCCGCCTGGGAGTGCCAGTCATAGGCTTAGTGGATGGAGATATCGACATGCTCGCGGAAAAGACCGTGATATTCCCTGGCAGTGTGGTGATCTTGGTCGAGCCTGGATACGACGACCTGGTAGGAAAGCTCATCGAAGATGAGATATTCCAGGGAAAGAGCCGGGCTCCTTTCCGGGCAGAGGAGCTGATCGAAAAGATAATAGAGGCTGCAGGCGATCGAATCGTCCGGGTAGAGCGACACTGAAAATTACAGCTGAAAATATTCCAGCAAATCATACCCGGCCAATATGTCTTCAATACTTTTGACCGCTACTTGGCTCTAATCCTTCGATTTCAGACTTTTTATGGCCAGGATCTCTTCATAAAAGGTAGCGGCTGTGGCAGTATCGCCCAGACCGACGGTAAACCTGGGGCGCCTGGCGAGCAAAGAAGGGATTAGGCATATTACGACATCTCTTGAAAGCATGAAAGCGCCTCTTCCTGATGGAGTCGCCCCTTCACGACAAAACTCATCCCTAGCCTTTAGCCCGGAAGGATTCACCTCTTCCGGAAGCGACCCAGTCACCGATCCTGTAGCCGCTAGGGAGGCTGCTGCATCAGCCCCGTGAGTCAGGGCCTTCACCTCATCCTTTGGCATTATGAGATCCTTCATGATGCTCAGGATGAAGTCCCTGGTGTGAACCGCTACTCTGGAGAGCCCCGAGTTCTCTCTGAGGCGCAGCGCGGCCTCCATGGTTCCTCGCCAACCAGGTTTCAGTCGCTCGATCTTTGCCAGCTCGTCCTCATTCAGGCCGAGGCTATCTGCAGGAAGCATCTCCAAAAGACGACGCATTATCTCAGGCTTCTGGAAGCTGCCCATCTCAGCGTGAATGTAAAGTCCCGGGTTGATCTTTTTCCAGGACTCAATCTGCCTCGTCTTTCTCTGGAAAATTTCCTCGTAACCTGAGGTCGGGGCCAGATGGAATCCCGAGACAAGGGCGCCTTCAAAATCTCGAATCCTTTCCCGGCAAAAGTCATCGAAATCTGGGTTCGAAAAAAGCTTGGTGTTCAGTGGATCGAAGGTGGCTATGAGGCGGTTATCCTTGCGGGCTACAATCCTGCCGCTCGGTGCATTGACGACATCGCCCTCTACGAACTGAAAGACAAAGTGCACCATCTCACGGTCTCCTGTTGCCTGAAGCGGCTCTCTCAGACTGCCTGCAACCGGTATCCTGACTCCGGGATGAATCATGCCTGCCATTCTGCGGCTGAGGGCAGGAGCATTGAGAATCGGCTGACCTCCCAGGGTTGCCAGGACATTGGCCATGATCCCGGCGTTCCCGCCCAGGCGGTATTGCCAGGAGAAAGCGCTCTCGATGCTGCGGGCGACCTCTTCTTGCTCGATGAGAAGTTCCGCTCCTGAGCCCTCCTGCATGCAGAAGAACAAGGCGGAGATAAGATCCTCAAGGTTCGTGATCTTCTCTTTGGCCTCAGGGACGATGCCGCCGGCCATCGGCGCGAGATGCTCTCCAAAAATGTTGTAAACGGCATCGAGATTTATGGGAAAAGCGCAGATAATATTCATAATAAGTTCTCCGGAAGGGTCACGGCAGGAGTGAGCAGCGGATGAAGGGGCGAAGGTGTCATTTTTCAGCTTTTAGCTTCAGCAAAGGAGGATAAAAAATCTTTCGACAATTTGATGATGTTCTTGATCTTTTCTTGACGGCGGCGAGCCTGCCGAGAGGGGCTATTCTTTAAACAAGGGAGATCTGGAGGAATTTGAAAGTGCAAATGAGAAAACCTGGTGAGAGATTGAGAAGAAATATCGGTTGTATGACTATACTAGCATTTTCCTATCAGCAATTATGAAAAATGATTCTTTGACAAGGGAGGAACGCCGCAATCCCGTAAAGATGCATAGGAAATATGCACTTATTTGGATTCGCTCCGCGAGCGGCCAATTAATTCATATTCTTCCGAGGTCTAAAAAATAATTATATCGAATTATAAATAATGTTAAATTTCATTAGCGCTATTAGTATTTTGTGAAATCATATGTGGAACAGAAAAATTTTGCTTTGCATAAAGGTATTTGCCTTATGCTTGCTGATCGGCAATGCGTGGGGACAGGACTGGCTTGAAGGAGGATATGTCGGTTCCGTCCGCTCAAATTATGATCCTGGGCTAGCTGGCATGTTGCAGTGGCTCGATACGCCTGTCCCCACCTTCTCCTGGTACCGCACGGGTGGAGCCTTTTATCCCGGTCCCTATGGTGTGTATCCCTTTAATCCATTGCCATATTATTCGGACTTCAGATTGAATTCTCTAGCTGGAATGAATTGGGCGCCATTCCAAAAGAACTGGTCCGAAACCATGGATTATGCAAAGACAAAATCGTCCTTTAACGTTTACCCAGTGTCAAGGCCTGCAAATCCTTCAGTGCAATTTCCCCCTTCAATCGCGGCGGATACACCAGTGACAATAGTATCAAAAGGTATGAGAGGCTATCAGGTCTTTCTGGATGGGAATTACATTGGAACCGAGGGAACTGGCGGAGATGCCCCGGACGGGAGCTTCAACTTCAATGTCGTCGGAAATCAGAACCATGAAGTGCGGGTCTATGATGGGCAATTCAACTATCCCAAGAATATTTACTTCCAGAGAGGTGTTCAGAAGATAATCTACGTCGAGCCAGGAACAGCGGTTTACGTCTAGATTGCCTCTTTTCTACTTTATGAACGGAATCGCAAATCGGACTTCTAACAGCTGGTGATAGTCCAAACCCCAAAGCTCGCCCTGGAAGGCCCGCGCCAGCACAGCCGGCGGCTCCGGGCGGCGGTCTTTGGCCTTGGGGCGTAGAGAAATTGATACAACAGTCGCTTTATAATCCTAGAACAATCAAGTATGTCAGGAATTCTTTTAAATCGATACCAGCATCCTTTATCAAAGAGCGGAGCAGGCCCTTTCTTAGTTCCGGATGAAGTGGCACAGAGAGAGTAACAGCAGAGCCTTCTTTCCTCATCACGGCGTGACTACCAGCGATCCTGTCCACATGCCATCCTCCTCTGGAAAAAGCCTTCACGGCTTCTTTACCAGAGATCATCGGCAGCTTTTGCGGCATATGATATCAGACGGTCACTTCCACAATTCTGCCAGCAGTCCCCAGAAGCCGTGTTCTTTCTTCTGCCAGTGATTCCAAACAACCTACTATTGCTTCCTTGATGTTCTTCAGTGCCTCTTCAGTGCTGTCGCCCTGGGAGTGACATCCGGGAAGTGCTGGACAGCTCACGATGTAGCCGCCCTCTTCGGCTTCCTGAAGAACAACCTTGAACTTCATGGTGATAAGTTGATCTAGGAAGCCAAAAAGCTTTCGAAGATTAAAATTTGATTGTCAGATCAGTTGAGTTTGCCAGGGTCCAAAGCTCGCCCCGGAAAGCCCGATCCAGCACAGCCGGAAGGAGCGCGCCAAGCTCGGCGGCGGTCTTGGCCTGGAGGCGCTTGAGGGCGCCGGTTTAGCTAAGTTTAAGACGCCAAGTTCTTTGCCTCAGATTGGCTCTTGCCGGATGTCGTTATGGATATCTTTGTCAAATCCGTGAGGAACTCGCTGGCATCGAGAATCTCA
>CAZPUO010000126.1:0-7949 GCA_964589745.1 uncultured Methanotrichaceae archaeon | reverse complement strand
TAATGTCGTCCCATCACCTGTCCAATTGTGATGGGCTGACCTAAATAGCGGTCCTTAACGATGTTGATTATCTTGTGCCGGATGGCTGCCCACGGCCCATGCTTTGGGCCGCAAAAATCAATATCAATCAGCGCAAAAACTCCAGGCCCAGTTATCCATTTAACGGCGGTTTTTGGCCGGTTGGTCCATAGACCAAATCGCAGAACTAAGGAGGCTCTCTTCTCGACAGGCTTACTAATGTTCAGCGATCTCAGCTTATCAGCAGTTCGATGTTGTCTGTAATGGAGCCCTAGATGTCAACTCACGAAATTAAACCCAATGTGATCCTTCGTGGCCCAGTCTTCCCTGAGCCGGTGCAGGTTATCATGGTCCAGCCGGTCAACCGTTCCTTGAAAGTCTCCTGCAAAGGCCTGAGCAGCAACAAATTCTACGACAATATACTCTCGCCTGACCAGATAGCTTCTCTGCAGATCATATCTGATGAGGTTTCCTTTGAGGGCGATGCCGCCAACTTCCGCTTGGGCGTAGAAGCCATGAGGCTGGGCTTGGCCTACGAGTACGATCCCTATTTCTCGCTATCCATAGCGCGCGTCGATCCTCTGCCCCACCAGCTAGAGGCCGTCTATGACTATTTCCTTAGGCTCCCTCGAATCCGCTTCCTGCTCGCCGACGATCCTGGAGCCGGCAAGACCATCATGGCCGGCCTGTTGCTCAAGGAGCTTAAGATCCGGGGCATGATAAAACGCACACTTATTGTAACACCCGCCAACCTGACTTTTCAGTGGCAACGTGAGATGCAAGACAAGTTCCGAGAGCGTTTCGAGATTCTGCGGGGCGATGTCCTGAGATCCAACTACGGTTCTAACCCCTGGCAGGAACGCAACCAGGTGATAACCTCCATGCCCTGGGTCGCACGCTTCGAGGATGCCAAGGACAGTCTATTGCGTAGCCATTGGGACCTGGTGATCGTGGACGAGGCCCACAAGATGAGCGCCTACAGCCAGGACAACAAGACCCTGGCCTACAAGCTGGGCGAGGCTCTATCCGACCTGACCGATCACTATTTGCTCATGACTGCCACGCCTCACAAAGGTGATCCCGAGAACTTCAGCCTCTTCCTGCGGCTGCTGGATAAAGACGTCTATGCCGATGTCAAGAGCCTAGAAGAGGCTCAGGCCCGTCAGCATGCTCCCTTCTACCTGCGCAGAGTGAAAGAGGCAATGGTGTACTTCCCAGATGAAAATGGCCTGGCTAAGAGCATCTTTACCCGTCGGATGGTCAACACCATCGGCTTTGAAATCGATAGTGAAGAGCTGGATCTCTATGATGCCCTGACCAACTATGTCGAGGAGCAGTCAATCAAAGCCATTCATGATGATAATACCGTTCGCGGCAGGGCTCTTGGTTTCACTATGGCTATGCTTCAGAGGCGTTTTGCCTCCAGCGTTTATGCCCTGAGGCGAAGCCTGGAACGTATCAAAGCCAAACGTGAGAATGTGCTGGAAGACCCCGAAGGCTACCGGGAACAGCAGAAGCTAAAGAAGGTCCCATACGACTTTGAGGATATGACCGAAGAGGACCAGCAGAAGGTCCTGGCTGACCTGGAGAACGTCGTGGCCTCGGTCAATCCCCAGGCTCTTCGTGAGGAGATCTTCAAACTCGGCAAACTGGTAGACCAGTGCCGAGACCTGGAAAAACGAGATGTCGGCTCCAAGCTGGGCAGGCTCAGGGAGGTGCTGGTGGACAAAGGCATATTCAAAGATCCCAAGATGAAGCTGCTGATATTCACCGAGCACAAGGATACCCTCGACTACCTGGCCGGCGATGGCAAAGACGGTCGGCCTCTGGGCAAACTGCTGGAGTGGGGGCTTTCTGTCACCCAGATCCATGGGGGTATGAAGATCGGTGATCGGGATATGCCCGGCACCAGGATCAATGCCGAGCGAGAGTTCAAAGAGACCTGTCAGGTCATGGTGGCCACCGAGGCCGCAGGCGAGGGCATCAACCTCCAATTCTGCTGGTTCATGATCAACTATGACATCCCCTGGAACCCCATGAGACTGGAGCAGAGGATGGGTCGCATCCACCGTTACGGTCAGCTTAAGGACTGTCTGGTATTCAACTTCGTGTCAACTAACACTCGTGAGGGGCGTGTCTTGCAGATGCTCTTTGAGAGGATAGAGAGGATCGAGAGAGACCTCGATCCCCACAATACCGGCAAGGTGTTCAATGTCCTGGGAGATGTTCTGCCGGCTAACCAGTTGGAGCAGATGCTGCGAGAGATGTATGCTCAGGCCTGTAGCGAAGATGACATCAAGCGCGTCATATTGCGGGAGGTGGACCTCAAACGCATCAAGGAAATAACCGATCATGCTCTTGAGGGGCTGGTCACGAAGAAGCTGAACCTATCCGCTATTCTGGGCAAATCCGAGGAGGCAAAGGAAAAACGGCTGGTTCCCGAGGTTATAGAGGACTTCTTCCTCAAGGCAGCGCCCCTGTCCGGCCTGGCTCCCAAGCCGTTACGTCTGGGTGGGCACATTTATCGAATGGGCAAGACCTCTCGGATGCTATGGTCCGTGGGCGAGCGACTGGAGCCCAGTTTCGGCAAACTTGGTCGAGAGTACAAGCAGATTGCCTTTGACAAGACGTTGCTGTCCAATAACCCCCTCATCGAGTGGGTCACGCCGGGCCATCCTCTGTTCGAAGCAGTCAGGTGCTATACCCTGCAGAAGACCGAGGAGGATCTACAGAACGGTGCGGTTTTCTTCGATCTGCACAGCAAAGAGCCCTATCGATTGGATGTGTATACTGCGGCGGTGAATGACGGCCGGGGCAATGTGGTGCATCGCAGGCTCTTCGTGGCTCAGACCAATATGGACGGGTCGGTGGTTGTGCGGCAGCCCACTATCTTCCACAAGCTATCGCCTTCAGGCCAGAAACCAGAGCTTCCCGATGGCAGCAGTCTGCCAGGGCGTGATGTCCTGGAGATGGTGCTGTTCGATGAGGCCTTCCAGCCTTTACTGGAAGAGGTCCAGGCTCAGAGAACAAAGGAGATTAAGACCATTGAGAAACACATGGAGATCAGCCTGACTGAGCTTATAGCCCGGCAGAACCTGGTACTGGGTGAGCTTAATGAGAAACAACAGCAAGGCGTGACCTCGCAGCCCATTGCCGCCAACATCAAGCAGGCTGAGGATAGGCTTGATGATCTAATCGAAAGGCAAGAGAGGCGCAGGGAGGATCTGCAGCGAGAACGTCAGCTCAGCATCTCCGAGGTGAAGAATCACGGGAGAGCCTGGGTACTGCCCCATCCAGAGAGAAAGTCGCCTGACTTTGCCCCTATGGTTGAGGATGAGTATATCGAGAGGATTGCCGTCCAGGCGGTCATAGCCTATGAGGAGTCTCGAGGTTTGGAGGTGCAGAGCGTGGAGCAGGAGGACCGGGGTTTTGATCTGATCTCCCGTCGGCCTCATGCTGAAGATCCCAAGACCTTCGTGGAAGTCCGGTTCATAGAGGTGAAAGGGCGGGCAGGCGTAGGCGAGATAGCTCTCACCACACACGAATTCGACACGGCTGAGAGGCTCAAAGAGGCCTACTGGCTGTATGTGGTCTTCAATTGTGCCACCAACCCGGAGATTCATGTTATCAAGAACCCGGCTGTACTGGGCTGGGAGCCGTTGGTGAAGATCGAGCACTATCATGTGGGTGCAAATGATATCCTGGGAGCTAGCAAATGAATCAGACGACATACCCCAAACGCCTCATCGAGGTCGATCTGCCCATCAAAGAGATCAGCAAGCATGCTCGCAAGGAGAAGTCCATAAGGCACGGTCATATCTCCACGTTGCATATCTGGTGGGCCAGGCGGCCTCTGGCAGCCTGCCGAGCGGTTATATGCGCAGCTCTTTGGCCTGATCCCGGTCAGGAAGATTGTCCACCAAAATTTCGGGAAGATGCCAGTACTATCATGAAAATTTTCCTCCAGGAGCGTTACCCGCTGGAGCATGCAGATCGAGAAGATTACAGTAACATGGACGATCCGCTTGTCCTTCGTCGAGCTCTCTTGGACTTCATTGCCGACTTTGCCAACTGGGATAATTCCATGGACGAGAGATACCTAAAGACTGCTCGGGCCCTTACACAGTCGTCACATGAGAGCCTGGGGGGTGCTCCGGGCTCGCGGCCGATTGTAGTCGATTCTTTCGCTGGCGGAGGGGCCATACCTCTGGAGGCGCTGCGGGTGGGTGCGGACGCCTTCGCCTCTGATCTGAATCCTGTGGCGGTCCTGCTGAATAAGGTCGTGCTGGAGTACATACCCACGTACGGGCAAAAGCTGGCCGATGAGGTTCGGAGATGGGGCGAGTGGATCAAGGTCGAGGCCGAGAAGGAGTTGGCCGAGTTCTATCCTAAAGATCTGGATGGGTCCACGCCCGTCGCCTACCTCTGGGCGCGGACAATTACCTGCGAGGGGCCGGGTTGTGGAGTCGAGGTGCCACTCTTGCGCTCGCTTTGGCTGGCAACGAAAGGTAAGCGCTCTATAGCTCTGAGACTCATTCCCTATAAGGAAAAGAAATGCATTGATTTCGAGATAATCCAAGATGTTAGAGCCCAAGATGTCGGTAATGGTACCGTCCGCAGAGGCTCGGCTACTTGCCCTATTTGCGGGTACACAACTCCAGTGGCCTCAGTTAGAAAACAGCTCACGGTCCGTAGAGGCGGAGCGGCGGATGCTAGGCTTTTTTGCGTGGTCACCACTAAGCCGAATCAGCAGGGGCGGTTCTATCGTCTTCCCACAGAGATGGATATTGAAGCAGTAAAAAAGGCGGCTGAAGAGCTGGATCGGCGAAACGCGGAGCATAAAGGCCCGATAAGTTTGGTGCCAAATGAGCCATTACCAATTATGAGTGGTGTTTTTAATGCACCAATTTATGGCCATAATACATGGGGCAGCCTTTTTTCTTCGAGGCAATCTCTTGCATTGACGACACTGGTGCGTTTGGTGCAAGAGGCGGGACAGAGGTTAGCAGATGAGAATGATGCAGGCATGGCGACAGCGGTGACTACAGTTCTAAGTATTGGTGCTAGTAAAACTGCCGATGTACTAAATTCATTATGTAGCTGGGAACCGTCTATGGATCGGGCAACTCATCTATTTGCGAGACAGGCGATTCCTATTACTTGGGATTTTGCGGAATCTTCATTGCTATCTGATGCTGTAGGTGATTATAAGATTACCATTAGCAATGTTATCAGAATACTTGAACGTGAGGCGGGCAAATACAAAGCAGGTCAAGTTGAAATTGTCTCTGCTGTTAACCATCCGTTATCTGAAGATTCGGTTAATGCTTTTATATCTGATCCGCCTTATTATAATGCAGTACCTTATGCAGACCTTTCGGACTTCTTCTATGTTTGGCTCAAGAGGATGCTGATAGAACTTCATAGAGGCTTATTTAGAGAATACCTTACGCCAAAAGAAGAAGAGATTTGCGAGATGGCCGGTTGGGACTCAGAAAGATACCCACAAAAGGATGGTAAATGGTTTGAAGCAAAGATGACTGAGGCCATGGCTGAAGCCCGCCGTATTCTCAATCCAAATGGCATCGGTGTTGTAGTGTTTGCTCATAAATCTACTAGTGGTTGGGAAGCATTACTCCAATCAATGATCGATGCCGGTTGGATATTCACTGGTTCGTGGCCTATCGATACAGAGATGGGTAATCGTCTAAGAGCGATAAATTCTGCGGTACTAGCTTCCTCGATACACCTTGTCTGCCGCCCTCGTGAAAATCCAGACGGATCGATTCGAGAAGAAGATGTAGGTGATTGGAGGAATGTTCTCCGAGAGCTTCCAGAAAGAATCCACACCTGGCTTCCCAGGTTGGCTCAGGAAGGCGTCGTGGGTGCAGATGCGATCTTCTCTTGTCTGGGACCGGCCCTGGAAATTTACAGTCGATACTCCAGGGTAGAGAAAGCCTCCGGAGAGCAAGTCACCCTGCCAGAATACCTGGTGGAGGTCTGGGCCGCAGTCTCCAGAGAGGCCCTGAGCACCATCTTCTCCGGAGACACCACTGGCTTCGAGGAGGATGCCAGACTCACCGCCATGTGGCTGTGGACGCTTTCAGCTGGTGCTAATGGAAACGGCAATCACAAAGATGACGAAGATCCAGAAGAAGAGGCGATAGATGCTCCAGCCAAGCCCAAGCTGAGTGGTTTCATCCTGGAGTACGATGCCGCTCGCAAGATATCCCAAGGCCTGGGTGTACGTCTCGAAAATTTACCCAGCTTGGTGGAGATCAAAGGCGACAAGGCCCGGCTGCTGCCTGTCTCCGAACGTGCACCCTATCTGCTGGGCCAAGAGGCGGCGCCCACCAGAAAACGAAAGAAAGACAAGACGAAACAGATGATCCTTGGAGAAGGCGAATCCTTAGCCGAGATCATAAAGAGCCCTGCGATCGAGAAAACCTTCTCTCCCGGTTCAACCATCCTGGATCGGGTGCATCAGGCCATGCTGCTCTTTGGCGAGAACCGCGGTGAGGCCCTGAAGAGCTTCTTGCAGGAGACGGGCCAGGACCAGAGCTTCTGGAGCCTGGCTCAGGCATTGAACTCCTTGTATCCTGCAGGATCTGAGGAGCGTCGTTGGGTGGAGGGCGTGCTGGCCCGCAAGAAGAGCCTGGGGCTATGAACAGCCTTGATCTGAAGAGGACTTTCTTCGATACGGTGAGGCAATATGAGTTCGCTTCTCCCCTCAGAGAAGCTGCCCTCGCCGAGGATCTGGCCACTTGGACCAGACATCTCACCTATGCTGTGATCAAAACCTGCCAGAGCCTGGGCTGGCAGGCGGCCGCCAAAGGCCAGAAGCTCCATTTTCTGCCTGAAGCCCGTTATGAATATCTGACCATCGATGTGATGGCCTTTCCCCAAACCTCAGCCCGATGGCCTATGCCAGTAGCTGCCTTCGAGCTGGAGAACAGCCGGGATCGAATAGCCTACTCTTTGTGGAAGCTGCTGTGTCTTCGCGTTCCCTTTAGAGTGCTCTTCTGCTATCGCCAGGACGCCTCGGAGAGAGACGCACTGATACGCCTGCTGCAAGACGAGATCCTTCTGCCACATGGAACGCCTCCCGAAGGCGATACTCTGCTGGTGGTGGGCAGCAGAGATGAGTCCTCAGTCTTTCCCTATGGCTTCTTTCGCTGGTGGAGGCTTAACCCCAACACCATAAGCTTTAACGTAATTTAGAACGTGCCCTTGTCCTTGTAGGAGAGGAACTGATGGCATTGAAGCCCAAACGTAGCCTGCATACTCATTAAGTAGGATCGGACACTTGTCCTTGTAGGAGAGGAACTGATGGCATTGAAGCCCTGGTATAAGGTAATCAACCCCCTGGAGGACTTGAGAGAAGGCAAAGCCCTGGTGGTTTCCGAGTTCGCTGTGCATCTCGATCAGATCAGAGACCAATCAGGCCACGAGGACTATACAAGGCCGGACCGTTTCTTCAACAGCACTTACCTCACAGAAGGCCTGATTTCCCTGGCCTCTGAAGTCCTCTGCCGTCTCTCAGGTGATATCTCCAGGAACGCGGTCTTCAATATGGCCACCCAGTTTGGCGGCGGCAAGACCCATGCCCTGGCTCTCCTCTATCATCTAGCCTCTAACGGCCCTGAAGCCAACGGGTTCATGGGCGTCAACAAGATCCTGGAACGAGCGAAGCTCGCCTCGGTTCCAGCGGCCGCCACCGCAGTATTTGTGGGCACTGAGTTTGATTCCATCTCCGGACGAGGTCGTAATGGCGAGCCCATCCGCAAGACCCCCTGGGGAGAGATAGCCTTCCAGTTGGGCGGTGAACAGGGCTTTCAGATCATGAAAGAGCATGACACACAACTGGTAGCTCCCGGTGGAGACGTTATACGTGCCATTCTGCCCACGGACCGCCCCTGTTTCTGTCTCTT
>CAZPUO010000125.1:0-7974 GCA_964589745.1 uncultured Methanotrichaceae archaeon | reverse complement strand
GTTCCCGTCATCGCCAGCATCTTCGGCTCCAGCGCCGAGGAGTTCGCAATGATCGCCAGGGGCCTTGAGCCCGATGCCTTCGAGCTGAACCTCTCCTGTCCCCACGCGGAGAAGTATGGATCGGAGCTGGGCCGCTATCCTGAGATGGTGGAGGCCGTGACCGGGGCTGTGAAAGCAGCGGCAGACGTTCCAGTCTGGGTCAAGCTCACACCCAATACTGCGGATATTGCGGAATTGGGCCTGGCAGCCCAGCGAGGCGGGGCGGACGCGGTGGTGGCCATAAATACCCTGAAAGCCATGGCCATTGACATCGAGACCGGCTATCCCATCCTGGGAAACAGGTTCGGCGGACTATCAGGACGGGCCATCAAGCCCGTAGCCGTGCGCTGCGTCTATGACCTGGCCTCACTGCTGGAGATTCCTGTGATCGGAGTAGGCGGCGTATCATCCTGGGAGGACGCAGTGGAGATGCTTCAAGCCGGTGCCTGTGCCGTTCAGGTGGGCACAGCGCTCCTGAAAGGATACAGTGTCTTTTCGGAGATCACGGAAGGGCTTTCTCGCTACCTGGAGAGAAAATCGCTCACGCCAGAAGAGCTGCGTGGTATGGCGGGGAGGCGCAAATGAGGCCAATAAACTCCATCATCCAGGAAGTGCGGTCGGAAGCTCCCTTGATCAGAACCTTCCGGCTGGATAGAAAGCTGGATGCTGCACCTGGGCAGTACGTCATGGTCTGGGTGCGGGGCGTGGACGAAGTGCCCATGAGCTTCTCAGGCCCCGACACCATCACCGTCCAGTCCCTGGGCGAAGCCACCCAGGCGCTCTTTTGCCTTGGCGCTGGCAGCGGCATCGGTCTGCGAGGACCGCTGGGAAAGGGTTTCGTGCTGCGGGGCGAGAAGATTCTTCTCGTCGGCGGCGGTGTAGGAACGGCACCTCTGGCTTTCCTGGGCGAGCAGGCGAAGAGCATCGGCGTGGAGGTCACATCCCTGCTGGGCTTTCGCTCCTCCGAAGACATCATCTTCCAGAGCAGGTTCGAGGCTCTGGGAAATACAATTATTACTACTGACGATGGTTCTTTTGGCATTCATGGCCGGATCGCCGCAGGCCTGAAGGAGCTGGACCTTGATGTGTTCAGCCAGGTCTACCTCTGCGGACCGGAACTGATGATGTGGGACATAATCTCCCGCTGCATAGATCAGGCAAACAAGACCCAGGTCTGCATCAATCGCTACTTCAAATGTGCTTTTGGCGTCTGCGGCTCCTGCTGCCTTGACCCCGAGGGCCTGCGCGTCTGCGTGGAGGGGCCAGTGATCAATGCGGATAGATTGCTGGAGAGCGAGTTCGGCAGGTACAGACGAGGCCCCAGCGGCGGCAAGGGCCCTTGCAAAGGCTAAATGTAGAGGCTAAAATATCAAGGAACCAGAGCGAGTTTTCTGAGAACGTAAAGGCCAGAGGACTAGATGATAGTAAGATTCAGATTGGATGGCAGGGTTCGCGGCGGATCACTCAGCGTTGAAGACGACAGGGTCGTCTCCGGGGGCCAGGTGTTAAGTCTGGAGGACGTGGAGCTGCTGGCACCCTGCCTGCCGAGCAAGATCATCTGTGTGGGTCTGAACTACGTGGAGCATGCTAAGGAGCTGAAGATGCGGCTCCCTGATGAGCCCGTTCTCTTCATCAAGCCGCCCTCAGCAATGCTAGGCCCAGGCGGGCAGATCGTCTTCCCACCATCCAGCCGGCAGGTGGACTACGAGGGCGAGCTGGCGGTGGTTATGGGAAAGCGCTGCAAAAACGCCCCGGCGGAGGATGCCGAAAAATACATCCTTGGCTACACCTGCTTCAATGATGTCACCGCCCGCGATCTGCAGCGCAAGGACGTCCAGTGGACACGGGCAAAGAGCTTTGACACCTTCGCCCCCTTCGGCCCCTGGATCGCCAAGATCGATCCAGCAAACGCCGCCATCCAAACCCGCGTAAATGGCATAGTGAAGCAAAAGTCAAACACTTCAGATTTGATATTTGGCGTTCCTAAACTGGTTGAGTTCATAAGTCAAGTCATGACTCTTGAACCAGGAGACTTGATCGCCACAGGCACGCCACCGGGAGTTGGGCCACTGCAAAAAAGTGATGTGGTGGAGGTGGAGATCGAGGGCATCGGAGTGCTCAAAAACTCCGTGGCTCCTTGAATCCACTTTCCGAATATTTTCTTTTTCAAATGCGTTAGCCTTGTGGCCATTCACTTTAAAATCTTTATAGCCTCGTCTGCCGTCCTGCCCTTGTTAACTATAGCAGCAATGGCCATGGTCATCTTCACAGGATCATCGGCTTGGAAGACGTTCCTGCCGATGGCCACACCACGCGCTCCGCCCTGCATGGCTCCTTCGATCATCTGCAGGAACTGCATGTCCGTCTCTGTCTTGGGCCCGCCGGCGATGACCACAGGCACGGGGCAGCCCTCCACCACCCGCCGGAAGGTATCCGGGTCGCCGGTGTAGTTGGTTTTGATGATGTCTGCGCCGAGTTCTGCTCCTGCCCGGGCGGCATGGGCCACCACCTCTACATCATTGGGGTTGATGATGCCTTTGCCGCGGGGGTACATCATGGCCACGAGCGGCATTCCCCAGAAGTCGCAGCGCTCGCTGACACAACCGAGAATTCTGAGCTGATCTGACTCCGTTTCAGAGCCGATGTTGATATGAACGGAGACGGCATCGGCACCCATCTTCAGGCACTCCTCGACCAGACATACCTGAACCTTGTTGTTGGGATCGGGCCCGAGTGAAGTGGATGCGCTCATGTGCACAATCAGGCCCACGTCCCGACCGTAGCCGCGATGACCGTGCCTGACCATTCCCTTCTGCTGCAAGACGGCATTGGCCCCTCCTTTGGCGACCTTGTCGATCATCTCCGGGAGGTTGACCAGGCCCTTGATGGGCCCGACGCTTATGCCGTGGTCCAGGGGAATTATGACCGTATTTCCGCTGTCTCTGTCCATTATCCTCTCGATTCGCACTCTTTTGCCTATTTCGCTCAAATTTTACCATCTCGTATCAGTGCTAACGTGTGGCATGGTAACATATATCATATTTAAAGGTTGCGCCGCGTAAGTGTCAGCCAAAAATCTTATCCGAATTCGTTTACTTGGTGCCTTTATCGCGATATTGCATCAGAGCCTTGAGAGACTGGTGCGTTAACTGCAAAGCAGCATATCTATTAATCAAATGGCAAACCTTAGATGAAGCATGGACGAGGTAGGACGGATAAGGAAAAACGACACTACCGAGATCGTGGTACAGAAGACAGAGTTTCGTGGCTCGGTGGGTATAGATATCCGCGAGTATGTAACCTCAGAGAGGTACACTGGCTGGTCCAAGAACGGAATCCGGATCCCGGTCGAGAAGTGGAAGGATTTCAAGGAGATCCTGAACAAGGTGGAAAGTGCCGAAGGATGATCGGTTAAGATTCGAGCAAGAGTATCGAGACTGGATCCGGCTTATGTCCAGGGACGCAGCCCACAGGCTGTTAGCACTCTCACCAGCGGAGCAAAAGGCTGTTTTGAAAGCATACGAGGATTTCAAAGACCCTATTGCTGTCTTTCGCCGGCTTTCGCAGCCG
Source organism: uncultured Methanotrichaceae archaeon (assembly GCA_964589745.1). Classification (GTDB taxonomy): domain Archaea; phylum Halobacteriota; class Methanosarcinia; order Methanotrichales; family Methanotrichaceae; genus Methanothrix. The sequence goes on along the minus strand of CAZPUO010000125.1, from coordinate 4,365 downwards.
GAGAGAGTAAAAAGCCTGGCCGGGGATAAGATATCGAGCTTTATAATAATAGAGACCGATGCCGTCACCTTCTTTCCAACTGTATACAGCTCCATTCCTGGCGTTCTGGACTACGCAGTGGCCACGAACCGGCGATTATTCTGCCAGGGCCGGTGGTTTCCAATTATATCTCTCAATTCCGAATACATCCGGCAAAGTAGTGACAGAGTGCTGAGGTTCGCCCTGGAGCACGAGATCGAAATGAACCGCATCTACCAGGAAATCTCATTAAACCTCAAGGCCCTTTCCCAAAATAAAAAGCGTGAGGTCATGGATTCAGCCAAAGAGATCTCCAAAGATAGACTGAAAATAACTCAAGAAGAGCTAATCGAGGATGAAAAGCTCATGGATCGGCTCTCCAAGACCCAGCCTCTTCTACCAAAGCCCTTTGCTGAAAAGGCAATGCTCCTTTATTTGGAAACCAATTTGCCCGAGCTGCGGCCCTTTAGCCAGAGGAGCCAAAGCTCCGAGGAGGAATCCTTCGGAGAGGAACTTTACGAGGAGTTCCTGAGTTGGTCCAAGTTCTCCCAAGCGACCTATGAGCTCTTCGTTCGGGAGATACGGTGCAACCTCAGGGATGCGAACCAGGGCTACGGCTGAGCCATGAAGTATTTATATAGTGATCTCCATCAATCTTGGTCATTACAATCCTTAAGGAGATTTCAATTTGGTAAAATCCGATGTCAAATCCGAGGCCAAATCAGATTTAAAAACCGATTCTAAAAGGCCTGTAGCTAAAAAACCCGAGGTCAACATTGGCATGGTGGGACATGTCGATCACGGCAAGACCACTCTGGTCAGGGCCCTCTCAGGCGTCTGGACCGATCAGCACAGCGAGGAGGTCAAGAGAGGCATCTCCATCCGACTGGGCTATGCGGATGCGACCTTCCGCAAGTGCCCCAACTGTCCGGAGCCTGATGCATACACCGTAGAAGTGAAATGCCCTCGCTGTGGCACGGAATCGGAAGTCCTGCGTACCGTCTCTTTCGTGGACTCGCCAGGCCACGAGACGCTCATGGCTACTATGCTCTGCGGCGCTGCCATTATGGATGGAGCGGTACTGGTTATCTCGGCCAACGAGCCCTGCCCTCAGCCCCAAACCAAGGAGCATCTCATGGCCCTCAATATCACGGGCATCGATAAGATCGTGATAGTCCAGAACAAGATAGATCTGATGTCCCGCGAGATGGTGATGGAGCACTATCAACAGATCAAGGACTTCGTAAAGGGAACGGTGGCCGAGAATGCGCCCATTGTGCCCATCTCTGCCCAGCAAAATATAAACATCGATATGGTCATCGAAGCCATCGAGAAAACCATACCCACGCCCCCACGGGACGTGGCCAAGCCAGCTCTTCTTAAAATAGCCAGATCTTTCGATGTTAATCGGCCGGGGGCTACGCCCGACAGCCTGAAAGGCGGCGTAATAGGCGGCTCACTAAGCCAGGGGAAGCTTCATGCCGGAGATAAGATAGAGATCTGCCCCGGCAGGCTGGTGGACTATGAGGGCAGGAAGCAGTGGGTCCCCATTCAGACCAAGGTGGTCACCCTCTTGGCTGGCAGCCATACTCAGGAGGAGATCACCCCCGGCGGCCTGGTGGGCGTGGGCACGCAGCTTGATCCCGTCATGACCAAGAGCGATGCGCTGGTGGGTCAGGTGGCGGGCGAGCCCGGCCAGCTTCCTCCGGTCAGGAGCACCTTCACCATGAACATGCAGCTCTTGGAGAGAGTTGTAGGCGTTACGGACGAGTCCATGGTTGAGCCCATTCACTCCAGCGAGCCGCTGATGCTGAATGTGGGCACGGCCACGACAGTGGGAGTGGTAACCAGTGCCCGTGAGGGCGGCGTCGTTCAGGTGCAGCTCAAGAGGCCCGTCTGCGCCGAGGGTGGGGATCGCGTGGCTGTGAGCAGACGCATCGGCGCAAGATGGCGTCTCATCGGTGTTGGCACCATAATTGAGTAGCATGAAGGTTATCCTGGATACCAATGCATTGATGGTGCCAGAGCAGTTTGGGGTGGACATCTTTGCCGAGCTGCAGCGCCTGGGTTATGTGCAATGGCTGGTCCCGTCGCCGGTCCTGGCCGAGCTTCGCACTCTGGCAATCAGGGCCGATAAAGGTCGGGATAAGATTGCAGCCCGAGTGGCCCTGGGCTTGGCGAACCGCTGCGGCACTGTGGGCGACGCAGGCATGGATGCTGACCTGGCCATCGAGAAGCTGGCCTTTTCCCAAGGAGCGGCAGTCTTCACCAACGATAAAGCATTGAAGAAAAGATTATTTAGTAAAGGTATCACCGTAATATACCTGCGACAGGGGCGATATCTAGAGGCGATGAAGAAGGAGTATTGATGTACAAGAAGATGAAGCTTGAGGGCGTGGCCAAGATAGAGCCGGATCATCTGGGAGATCCCCTCGACGCGGCAGTGGATAAGGCACTGCGCGATAAATATGAGGCAGTAGTGGACAAGACCCTGGGGACCATCGTGGCCGTGCTGGGAGCTGATAAGATCGGAGAAGGGCACATCCTGGCAGGAGACGGGGCCATCTACTACAAAGTCACCTTCGACGCCTTGGTCTTCAAGCCCGAGATGCAGGAGATCATCGAAGGAGAGGTGGTGGAGATCGTCAAGTTTGGGGCATTCCTCTCTATGGGACCGTTCGATGGCCTTCTGCATGTCAGCCAGATCACCAATGAGTATATATCTTATGATGAGAAGAACGCGCGGCTGGTCAGCAAAGAGTCGAATAAGTCCCTGGGAGAAGGGGACAAGGTCCGGGCAAGGGTAATAGCCGTCAGCCTCAATGAGAAAGAGCCTCGTGAGAGCAAAATAGGGCTTACCATGAGGCAGACGGGCCTGGGGCGGCTGGAGTGGCTTGAGGCCAACAGCAAGACGGAAGTCAGTGTGGAAGCAGAGGCGAAATGACCGAGCAGGCTTGTAGAGAATGTAGCAGAATAATTGAAGGTCAGATCTGTCCCATCTGCAACACAGCCTCGCTGAGCAAGGATTGGAGCGGCTATGTCATCATCATTGATCCCAAAAATTCGATCATCGCGCAAAGGCTGAAGATAAGCCTTCCCGGCAAATACGCTTTGAAGGTGCGATAGATTGCGTCAACTCCTTCTCCCGGAAGAGCTGCGCTTTGAGCTGAAAGACCCTCTAGGACGGCTGTGCAGGGGGGACGGACTGGAATGTGTGCGTGCCATGGAGTCGGAGCTTCGAGCAGCCAAGAAGATAGCCGCTGTCGGTGACATGACCGCCTTTTATCTTTTAAAGGCTTCAGTGGTGCCTGATCTTGCCATCGTGGACAACAAGACCAAGCGGATGCCGGTTCCGGATCATGTCGTGCAGAGCCTGGATCACGATAGCTATAAAACGGTTGAAGTGAAGAATCCGGCTGCCACTCTGACTAAAGAACTCATAGGCCTGATCAAAGATTCTCTGAAGGGCCAAGAGCGCGTGAAGATAATAGTAGATGGTGAAGAGGATCTGGCGACGCTTCCTGCCATTCTTTACGCGCCCTTAGGCTCCGTGGTGGTCTACGGTCAGCCCAACGAGGGAAGCGTTCTGGTCAAGGTTACTCCTGAGAAGAAGAAGCATATTGAAGAATTCATGAATCGAATGATCGTGGAGGAATGAAGTTGGATATACAGGTTATAGAAGAGAAGAGCAATCCCATGCTGAATAGGCGGGAAGTTATTTTCAAGGTCATTCACGATGAGTCCACGCCCTCAAGGAAGAGCGTCGTGGAGAGGCTGACGGCTACCATGAACTCCAAGCCGGGCCTGGTCTTCGTGGACAGTCTGAAGACAGAGTTTGGAAAGCGAGAGACCATCGGCTACGCCAAGATCTACGAAAGCGTAGAGCGGGCAAAGCAGGTGGAGCGGCTTCATATCGTTGAGCGGAATACCTTCACCAAGGCGGAGGCCAAGGCAGAGGAAGCCAAGCCGGAGGCGAGCTGATGGGAGTTGCCAAGTACTATCAGATGAGCGGTGACAGCATCAAGTCTAAGAAGTCCGTTTGTCCAAGATGCGGAAACGGCGTTTTCCTGGCGGAGCACTCCAACCGCTTAAGCTGCGGCAAGTGCGGTTACACGGAGTTCAAGAAATAGATTTCGGCAGACTTTTGCCGGGTAGCTATTTAAAGATAAGAAGCGCAAATAGCCATAGGTGTCTATGTGGCTCAATTCGATCTAGCTACCCTAATAGCTCTGCTGGTTGTGCTCATAATATTATCCCAGGCCATTAAGATTGTTCGAGAGTACGAACGAGTTGTGATATTCCGCCTGGGGCGCTTTTCCGGCGTGAAGGGACCCGGCATATTCTTCA
>CAZPUO010000124.1:2772-8013 GCA_964589745.1 uncultured Methanotrichaceae archaeon | reverse complement strand
CAAGAGGCTATAATTCATGTCAAGAACGAGTTCAGTACATATGACTGGATTATGGAAGGAATGATCAGAAGGAGTGGATTTTACATCGATACAGCAGAATATGGCAAGGGCTTTCAGGCAACCTACTTATGCACAAAGAGATGAACAACGGCGCATAGTTACCAGCCACGTAGGGAGCAAAGATTGCCATGGAGGTAGGTTCTCTTGCGGGCCGGGCGATGATCTCCAGTCGACAGTTTTCGCGTCCATCCTACCGCTGCTCCATGGCGCTTCGCCTCATTATCCAGCTAAATCCCTTTGCGGCGCGAGAGGGGCGAGTCCAGGTTCTCGCCCGACTTCGAGGTTCCTCTTAGCTCCCTGGAGCTTTGGATCTACGGGACCCCTCGATGCCCAGGGAGGTTTCATGCGCCGATGTCCTGATGGCTGCAGTAGGAGGCTGATAGGGCCTGAGAAGGCGGTTATCTCTGATCTGCTTGAACTCATCAAAATCCATAATCTGGATCTGGTCCTGCTAACCGTTGCAGATACATAATTTCCGCTCATCGCCAGGAGGATCAAGAGGTACAGGCTGGACACCACACACAGCCGCATGCTCCTGCAGACCGCTATCCCAGCCGACCAATATGGTCCTGGCTAAAATCACATCGTGTGTCTCCCGTATATTTTCCATAAGCTCATTCAATTTGACGAGACTTTCTGCCTGAAGCACCACGAGGAAATCATACTCTCCGAAGATATGATAGACGTCCAATATTCCATATTTCCCTTTGAGAGAGCAATAGACTGGCCTCTCCTGCCCGGGCATGACTTTCACCATGGTGACACCTATAACCATACGCATCCCTCGTTTCCCTCACTTAATGTGATAGAAGTTCTGATCAACACGTTTTTGCTCCGAGAAACAGGTTTTCGGTTTTTACAGTGCAACTACCGCGAAGATAGCAGGTGTTGCAATTCAGGATCCTCTTGTCTATCTCTTCTTTCTCAAGCTCAAAATTTTGCAACCTCTCCAGGCAGTCGATATACTCGAAGCAGTCCTCTTCAGTGGCGTTATAGATTTGGAAATCGAATATAGTCTCACCCAAAGATCAACTAAATCCAATGTTTTATAATTTTAACCAAAATAGAATATATAATGGAAACGAGAATATGTGGAAGTAGGTGGCCAGCATACTCTATATAGCGGTATAGTTTGGGCAGACAAACTCATATCGACCGAAATGTCGAATAACGTTATGTTGCCACTAAATTAATTCTCAAATATAAGATATAATTAAATTTAATCAAAAGTAAAAAAAGTTTGAGCTGGATTCGTTGGTTAAAGTGGGATAAATCCATTCTCGTCAGCGATCTTCTGTCCGTCGGCACTCAAAACGAAATCTATGAATTTCTGAGCACAAGACGTTGGCGATCCCCAGGTGTAGAAGTAGAGGTGACGCGCCAGTGGATAAGAGCCGCTCTTTATGTTTTGCACAGCTGGCTTAACCCCCTCATAAGTTAGCACACCCAGATCGCCACTTTCAGCATAACTGAAGCCGACATAGCCGATTGCCTTATCGCTGCCAGTTACCGCGGTCTTAACTTCAGCACTGCCCTGGGCGACTGTGCTCACTCCAGGAGTCTCGGCTGTGGTGGAGCCCATAATCAGCTCATTGAAGGTGTCCCTTGTTCCGGAGCCGTCTTCTCTGGCAATCGCATAGATACTAGCATCGGGGCCTCCCAATTCCTTCCAGTTCTTTATCTTTCCGGCATAGATATTCTTGAGCTGATCCTTGGAAATGGCCTTGACGCCAGCATCATATACGAGCTTGCTCACAACAATGCAGATACCATCATAGCCGATAAAGAATTGCTGGAAATTGTTCTTACTGTATTTGCTTCTCTCAGAAGCTGTAACCTCTCTGGAAGCCATGGCAATATCCGACCTGCCTTCCCCAGCAGCGGTTATGCCTGCGCCCGTGCCTCCTCCCGTAATCGTTACCTGACAGTCCGTCTGTTGACCGTTAAGTGCTTCAGCTTCAGCCTCTGCAAGAGGCAAGACTGTCGTTGATCCGGAGGCAGTCACCTTCTCTGCAGCCAAAGACGTCGTAATCGACCCGATGAACAGGCCGATCAATAACATAGTTGCAAATTTACTCAACATCTCACCGCAGCGATGAATATCAGTGAAATATGTAAAGCTTGTCAAAATAAAGAATATATGTCTATATAGCCTACTTAATGTATGGAAAGAAAATAGTAAACTCTTTTATTGCTCTGTCCGCAAAGCACGATCAAATATGCTCAGAGAACGGCGGGTTGATACCTTAGACCAGAGAATGCATTCAGAGAATGGCTCATCGATGCTCTTAACTCTTCCATATATTCCCATGGAGATAAAGGGGCCAATAGACAAGAAGGATTCGAATATTTTGTGATTGAGTACGTTGGCGGCCTTGCCGATCCAGATTTTCTTACAAAGCAATCCTTCGTGCACATAATTCGGCAAGATTCTGGTGAGATAGATCCCGATTTCAGCTAGGGACCATCTTTTTATACTTCAAGATCTTTATTTAAACCAAAGATGTAGCATTGAGGGAAGCGAAGTAATTAGGAATCAATAATGTATTGGTACATAATATTTCATTTAGAGAAAAAATAAAAGGAACCTATTACGGGAGTAGCAGATGACTCACTTTAGCGGTGATTGCTTTTGATGTCTATGGTCAAGGGATCAGTTGGAACCATTGTAGGGGAGACCAACCCTCTTGCATTCAAGTTCTTAATCAATAAAGAAGTTGGTCGAGGCACGTACATAAAGGCCAAGGCCGACGCAAAGGATTGGATTCTGGCTCAGGTCGAAGACGTAAAAAGATCCAACCCGGCCTACAGCGTGAATCAGTATAACGACGCTGCCAGGAATTACGATTCAAGAGAGATGATGATCGCCGAGGCCCGGGTGATTGGTGTGGGCAGCAACGGTCGCCTTCGCCTTCCCACCAGCCCAGCCAGGCCAGGAGATTCCGTTTTCATTGCGGATGAAAAGCTGATCAAGGCCACGCTGGGCCTCGCCAAGGGGGATATGTACATCGGCATGCTGCGTGGCTACGATATCCGGGTGGAACTGGATGCCAACACATTGGTGCAAAAGCACTGCAGTGTTTTGGCCAAAACAGGTTCTGGAAAATCCTATACCGCGGCTGTGATCCTGGAAGAGCTATTGGAGAGAAAGGTAGCTCTTCTCATCATCGACCCCCATGGCGAGTATGCTTCCATGAAGGAGCCGAACAAGGAAGGAGACTTCGCCAGGTACAAAGTAAAGCCGCGAGGCTATGAGGCTGTGGTTTATACTCCCGGAGAGATGGCCATGAACCCCCGGGCGGACAGGCCTTTCCGGTTCAACGGGCTGAACCTATCTGCACGGGAGGTGGCTAAGATGATTCCCCACGAGAGCGCTACCAGCGGCCAGCTCGGACTGCTCTACGAAGCCATCAGTGCCTTGCGGGCAGAGACCGATGCCTATACCCTGGAGGATATCATCGATCAGGCTGTGAGGAGCAACTCCAAGGTGAAGTGGAATCTGGTGGGCCAGCTGGAGTCGCTTCTGGAGCTGGGACTCTTCTCGGGAATTGCGACGCCCGTAGAGGAGATGCTTCGTCCGGGAAAGGCTTCGGTCATCGACATGACCGGAATTCTTCCAGAGCTGCAGTCCATGATCGTATCTCGGCTCTTGACTGACACCTTCGAGGCCAGGAAGCGCAGGCTCATCTCGCCAGGGATGGTGGTCGTGGAGGAAGCGCATAACTACATTCCCGAGCGTGGCACTGGAAATGCGGCTTCCACAAGCATAGTTAGGACCATCGCTGCAGAAGGTCGAAAGTTCGGCCTTGGCCTTATGGTCATCAGCCAGAGACCGGCCCGCGTAGATAAAAACGTCATATCGCAGTGCAACACCCAGATCATCATGAGGGTAACCAATCCCAATGATCTCAAGGCCCTGAGCAAAGGCCTGGAGGGCATGACCTCAGAGCTTGAGGAGGAGATCAAGCGGCTCCCGCCAGGGGTGGCCATGCTGGTGAGCAACGAGATCGAGCGACCCATAACCGTAAGCGTGCGTCCCAGGAAGTCCAGGCATGGGGGCGTCAGCACACAGATTGTGGCCAGGGAAAAAAGAAGCTCAACAAGCTCCACCCGTTCCGGGAAAAGGCCAGAAAAGAGGTCTGGTGCCCCCGTGAGGAAAGCCCGGTCGGAAGAGAAAACAGGGGGCGGATTGCTAAAGAAGGTCTTCGGAGCAAGACGGGCTTGATGCAACCTCTCATCCTTCTATCAATTCTTTTCATCTTAACTGATCAATTCCATTTGCATCACCCACCCATTTGACTGGACAATTACATCATGGGATAAGAAGGACTTTAGCGTCCATAAGAAAACATTAATAAATTAAAAATTAAGATAATAATATATATTAATAATATGATGAATGATGATAATGATAAGACAAACGGTTAATATCATCAGACAGCGTGAATAGTTATTTAACCTTCGAGGTATAAATAATGAAGATTGTCATTGTAGCTGCTTTTGCGGCCATATTTCTATATGCCTCAACAGCCTATGCCGAGGAGATGGAGATGAAGAGTCTTGATGTATATCTTGGGTTCAGCCAGGTTCCCGTTGACCATACCTGTGAAGGAAAAAACGTCTCGCCAAGGATAGAAGTTCAGGGGCTGAATGCCACCTCTATGGCAGTGATAGTTGAGGATCAGGATGCTCCATCAGGCGTTTTCACTCACTGGATAATCTGGAATATCCTACCCATGGACGCTATCCCAGCAGGAATTCCCAACAGCGCCACAGTCACAAAGCCCATTCAGGCAGTCCAGGGCCTCAATGGCTTCGGCAAAGTTGGGTATTTGGGACCGTGCCCGCCACCGGGAAAACCGCACAGGTACCTCTTTCGTGTCTTCGGGCTGGACACGATGCTGGAGCTGCAGCCAGGCGCCTCGCGGCAGAGTCTGGAGAGGGCCATGACAGGCCATGTGCTGCAGCAGGGAACAGCCATAGCGACCTACGAACGCTGACGCCAAAGGAGATAATTTTTTCTTGTTACGATCTACTATTTGGAAGCTAACGAAATTTCATTGAAAGGATCTAGTCATCCTATGGAGAATGTGCTGATATCAGGCTTTGACATTCTCACCCCAACTGTTTCTTTCCCAACAAATGTCTTTTCCACAATATCTTTTCCGCAATATCTTTTCC
>CAZPUO010000124.1:0-2672 GCA_964589745.1 uncultured Methanotrichaceae archaeon | reverse complement strand
TCTTTTCCACAATATCTTTTCCGCAATATCTTTTCCACAAATTTCTTACCGCAGATTTCTTTTCTTAATAAATTCCCTTCCTAACGATTCTCTACTAGATTTCATTAATTAAGGCGCTAAACTGTCAACCGTAAGGTTAATATTCGTTGGGCGTCGTACAACGTCAAATGCCGAAAAGAGAAACGGCAAATGGGTAGAGGAGGCGGTTGGAATTGGGCCGATTTGAAGTATTCGAGCTTTTATCGTCTGATTCCATGTAGCAAGAGAGTGGTTAGATGAAGGACAATATATGCATAGCGAGAGCTATCTACGGAGGGCAGCCTGGAAGGAGGGCTAAAGCATTTATTGCCCTTTTGGCACTGACTGCTCTCTGCACCTGCGCCCTTGCACAGGATAATAGCTCAGACTACTCATATAAAAAAGCAGACTACTGGTACAAGAGAGGACTTGATCTGGCCGGGTCTGGGGCTTATGAGGACGCCCTGGAAGCGTATGATAAGGCCATCAGAATCTACCCTGACAATGCCGGCTTCTGGGATAGCAAAGCTGCGGTTCTTGGGTCTTTATTCATTTCAGAGAACAACACAACCAAGTATCAGCAATCGCTCCAGGCATACGACAAAGCTATTGAGCTTTATGATGAATCTATCCAGTCAGATCCGAAGGACGTCAATGTCTGGTATTACAAAGGGCTCGCTCTCAGTAACAAGGCCGCTATCATGCGAGCCAGCAGCAACTTCGATAGAAATTACGACGAGCAAGGCGTGATAGTTTCCCTGAACGAAGCCGTCAAGTCATACGAGAGAGCTATAGAAATTAACCCAAAGTATTTAACCGCCTGGAAGAACAAAGGCATTGTTCTCTGCAGCCTGGGAGAGTACAATGATTCCCTAGAGGATTTCGATCAAGCCATTAAAATCGATCCGAAATATGCACTGGCATGGTACAACAAAGGCTTGGCCCTCAACCAGCTAGGCAGGTACGATGAGTCCGTCCAGGCATACAATAAAGCCATCGAGATCAGCTCCAAAAATGCAGATTTCTGGTACGACAAAGGCAACTCTCTTTCCAGTCAGGGCAACTACGAAGCAGCCATCAAATGCTACGAGGAAGCAATCAGACTGAATCCGTCTTTTGTCGACGCCTGGTACCAAAAAAGTGCTGCCTACAAGAAACTTGGGTCAGATACTGTTGCAGATGCGGCTTTTGCCAGGGCAAGTTATCTAGGACGCATGGTTTAACTCTATATTTTTGCATACATTTTGAGCTTTCACATCATTTAGCGGGGGGGTGGGATGAACAAAAGAAAAATTCTGGACACAAATAGAATATCAATGAGGATATCAAATAAAAATTTTGGAGCAATTCTTGCTCTTACTCTACTATCACTGGCCACTTCTTGCGCTTTTGCTACAGCAAAGGAGACGGCCAATGACTGGTTCGTGAAAGGACAGGAACTATTTGGTAACGGGTCTTTTAAAGAAGCTGCAAAGGCCTTTGATGAGGCCGTCAGGCTAGACCATGGGAACGCCAGCATCTGGCTTAGCAAGGCCCAGATGCTTGATTTTGCGGGAGTGAGAGGCAAGGCTGTGGATGCCTATCATGATGCTCTCAACCTCACCGATAAAAGCCTGAAGGAGAACTCGAGTGATGCCGATTCCTGGTGGACCAGGGGTGTGATCCTGGACGCTTTGGATAAGCAGGCAGAGGCCAAGGAATTCAGAGAGCGTGCTGTCCAGATTTACAATCAGACCCTGGCCAAAAATCCCAGAGATGGCGAAACCTGGTTCAAGAAGGCTGAGGTTTTGGTCAGCCTCTATCGGCGCGACGAGGCCATCTTGTCATACGAGAAGGCCATAGAGCTGAACTCCTCCAAGAAAAGTCCAGCCGCGACATCCATTGCGCTTCTTCTCTTGGAGATGGAAAGGTACAACGATTCGATCGAGGCTACAGACAGGGCACTGGAGCTGACGCCAAAGGATGACACCCAGGAATTGATCATGATATGGAGCACAAGGGCTCAGGCACTGACTGATAGTAACAGGCTGGAGGAGGCCCTTCAGGCCTACGAGAATGCCACGAAGATCAACCCTGAGGATACGTACACCCTAATGGGCACGGCTTGGACCTTTGACAAGTTGGGTAGATACAACCAGTCGATAAAAGCCTATGAGACTATTCTGGAGCTGAACCCCAAGGCAATCAACGCCTGGATAGGCAAGGGCGATGCCCTGAACGCCACTGACCGACGAGATCTTGCTCTGGTGGCCTACAATCAGGCCCTGGAAATCGATGAGCAGGGTCTCCAGGAGAACCCCGAAGACGCTGACGCCTGTTACAGAAAAGGCATGGTTCTATTCAAAATGGGTGATTACGAGAAGGCCCTTGCAGCCTACAACAGGTCCATCGAGGTTTCGGCAGCTCCTCCCGCCATGTACACCTCAAATGAGCAGGCCTGGGCAGGCAAGGGCGACACGCTATACGCTCTGGGAAGGAACCAAGAAGCCCTAGAGGCTTATAGGCAGGCCATAGAGTTCTATCCTCTTGATCCTGATGCCTGGCATGGAAAGGGAGAGGCCCTGTTCACCCTGGGAAAGAGGATCGAGGGGGACATGGCATTCATGATGGCGGAAAAGCTGGGTATAAAGAAAATGAATTAAGCTGAAATTTTG
>CAZPUO010000123.1:0-8015 GCA_964589745.1 uncultured Methanotrichaceae archaeon | reverse complement strand
AATCGACATCCTCGAAAACATATTAAAAGACTTTAAATGGTGAAAATCGTGATTAATGGATTTATCCAATATTGGAAAGATAAGAAAAGCACGCCGGCAGGCCGCATGGCAACGGCATACGAAAACTCTGCCGAGGAAGCAAAAAGAATCCAGGTCGAAATGCTGGCTCTGATCCGCCCCGAGAAGACATCGAAGGGATTGATAGCGATATTTGCTCCCGAAGCCGAGGGGCTCATGGATGCTTTTGTAAAAGCCCAAAAGGACGCTTCTGATGTGTCTGCGGATATTGAAAAATACCTGGCTTTGACAAATGGCGATCCCTCAACAGAAAGGCTTCTCTCTGAGAAGTTGCGCCTCCAAAATGGGCTTAATAATGTCCAACATGCTGCTAAGAATTCCATAGCCCGAGCGATAAAGGGTGGCAAGGCAAAATCCGCAATCGAGGCTGAGAGCCAACCAGAGGTGCAGGATGCGCTTCTTAAACGAGAGAGAATAGAATCGGAATTTACCCCACAATTGAAGGAAGTCGAAGCCAGTTTTAAGAAAATCGCAACCATCCTCAAGAAGTATTAAATTTTTTTGATTAAAATCGTATACGTTTTTGGAGGATTTATGAAAAAGCCCATCAGAAGTGAAATAATTTCCATTAGGGTCTACCCAGAGATCAAGAAATTGATCCAAAGCATCGCCCAGGATAAAGATATGACCACATCGGAGTATGCGGAATTTGTTTTAATGCGTGGCTTGGATTTTATCGCCATAAAGAACAAGCAGAGAATAGCGTTGGAGAAGCAACTAGGACTTTAAACAGTGGGGGATGGGCGCTATCCAAAAATGGTTTATAGATATAGGTAGCTTCAACGATCCTTCATGGGATTGCGTTCTAGAATTGAGGGATCTTTCCTATATCGTAAATGGAAAACTGCGAGCCTCGGTGAACAAATCTCTTGGATTATTTGGGTCGGGGTTCCTGCAATGATAGCTTGGATTGACTTGTTTGGAAAACTGCCCAAGTTCAACATTTATTTCATTGCGACAATTATATTATTCCTGCTTTCAGGATTCGTTATATTCTTAAATGCTGCAATAAGGCATGAGCGTGATGAGGCTAAACAAGCCCTAAAAGATGAAAGAGATAGATCTAGCGCCGCAATCCACACTGTTTATGCTCAAAAGGATGAGGAAATCGAAAAGTTAGAACTTGATGTTGCAACGTGGAAAGATAGAGCGAGCAGTTATCAAGACAAGTTGAGCATCTGCGAGAGAGAACGAGATCAATGGAAAGATGATTGTAGATTTTTGCATGGAATACGCAATAATCTGATGACGGAAAAGCAAGAGTTACAAGAAAGGTTGCAGCGTTGCTATGAATCACACCCGGAATTGAATCCAACGCATACAATTTCTTGCGCAATGGATATGATCCTTCGTCCTTCAACACCGGAGGACACCAGACTCGGAGAAATTCACAGAAGACTTGCGGAAAGCTCTCGATCAGCACGTACCTAATGACACTTGATCTATTGCCTTTTCTTCCCTCACATAATTTGCCACTATATGGCTTACTAGGTTACTAATAGGCACACCTGTCTCTTTGGCTTCTTTGAACCATTTGGCGAAAAGTATTTATATATCCAATAAGATGTTCGGGCACGCGGCAAGCCGCCTCTTAGCGTAAAACCCCATTTTTTCCACATAAGCTTGCTTAAGGAGTATAACCATGAAGTTTGTTAGGAAATTTGTGAAACGGTCGAATTCTAATAAAGCCTCAGATATCAATATCCCCAAAGAGATCGCAGAAGTTTGGAAAGATGTTACGTATCTGGAGTTGGAAATGCGTGGCAACGTATTGACTGTGAAACCCTACCAGTAGAACAAAAAAGAGATTAGATTGATCGGGCCGTGCAACCGACCCGACCAGAGGTACAATTTATGCTTATTATCAATATGTTCAGATCAAAACCTGATATTTACGTATATGAGGATTTCGGTTTGGGGGCGACAGCATGAGCGACCCCGGACTGATGCGGTGGCTTGTCCCTGAAAAATATGATTCTGAGATCTGGACCCGTGTTAGATCCATATTTCGTGGTCCATCTACCATTATAGCCAAAGAAACCCGTCAGGGAACCACAACAATAGCGGCAGCATCTGCCGAATCGGACGGCTTCAAGACGCTTATCGTTTCCCCCACCAAGAAAATAAGCAGCGGCACAGTTAGACAGGCCGCAGAAGACGCCCTAATTATATATGGACATTCACATTGCAAAAAGGTGCAGAGGCAGTTCGAGAGAGACCCGTTCATGGCGAACATGCCGATGTCGCTGCCGAGCCCATGCCCATGTGAAGAACATTATCCGGTCGATTGTGATTTGCCTGATTGCTTTTATGAAGATGGGCCAGTCTGGGGCACAACCTATGCCAAACTAACGGCGCTGATGTTTGTGGACAGCGGAGAAGCGGCAAGTATAAAGAAGCAACTGAGAGGCGACCTGAAATCCGTGATCTTTGACGAGTCCCATATGATTTCGCTACCAGCACCGCCCAAGGTCGATCTTGAATATGAACCCGAACCGATTCCTGCCGAGGGTTTCGAAAGGCTGCAAGAGGTTTACAGCAACTTCTTGAATCTATTGAGGACGCTGGGCACTGAAGGAGTATTCGAGAGCATAGAAGAAGACCTGAAGTATGCTGGTACGAGCTGTAGGCTTGCTAGGCGCTATCCTAACGACCACCCGATCCCTTCGTATATAAGCCGTAAAGTTTTTGGTGACCTGCGGAAGCTGGCCCGTAACCGTCACCGCCTTGGGTACAGCGAGGCCGACATTCTGTTCCTTAGAGACTTATGCGCCGTGATGTCAGACGATGAGATTTGTGTTAGCTTTGTGCGAATATCAGAAGGCGACCAATGGAACCTGGTTGGCTTACACAATTCCTTGCAGATCGCCATCATGCGGTTTATTGAGGAAATCTGCCCACCAGGTGTAAAGGTGTTCTTTGTGAGCGGCACGCAGATGGAGTCCCACCCAGGTCTTTTTGCCGAGCTGGCTGGACGGAAGTTGGAAACGATCTGCCTGCAAATAAAGAACAATAACCGCGCCATGACCATCTATGCGGATACCTGGAAGCTGGATACCAGAAACTTCGGAGGCAGGTTTGGAGACATCTGCAAGGCAATCCAAGAGGTCTCAAAGCAGGAAAAAGGAGCCGCCATTTACCTAGTGGCAATGAGCAGGATAATGAAGGAGCGGCTGGAAAAGGCCCTAAAGAAAGGTCTGCCGAACATAGAATTTGACTATTACAGGTCTGACAGGAGTATAGGTGTGGAAAATCCCGCGCGTGTTGGCATCTTTGTGGGATTCCCCGCGACCCCGACCAATTCCCAGGATTGGGCTGCCCTGACATACGAGGAAAGCCAGGAGCGGCGGCAGCTTGAGATGCTATCCACAGCGTGGCAGACCATGAGCCGGATAAAAGACTGGGCGGGCAAAGAACCGTCCCGAGCCTATTGCATTGGTGTAACCTCGGAGCAGGTAAGCCAAATTGTGATACAAGGCAGCAACCTAAGAGCGAAATACATCAGCAAGGGCGTCATTGAAGTTACCGTTGATGAAGCACTAACTACCCCAGCGATTTTGGTGCCGTATAAGAAGCAGGTACATTCCAGCCGACGGAAAGCATTGCCATACATTAAGACGATCTGGGATTCCGATGGGGATTTGGTGGGTTGCCCATTGCAGGTCTATACCATAGGCAAGGGTCAAGATGGGTCATTTTTATTCACCAGCGGCGGGGACATGGGACACAAATTTTCCAAATCCACATATAATAATATATGTGATTTTGGAGAAAAACGATCCCATGTCCCCAGGGCTAACGAATATAATTATGGTTATATTAATGCCTTCGGAGCAATATTTTCCCAGCCCAAGAATGAGTTTGAACGCAAGATCACCATAGATACTCTTAACCTCTTCTTTAGGAGCAAATGGTCAGCCCATGCGGAACAAAGAGCCAATGGCAGTTATTACCCGCACGATACCGAAAACTGGGATGACCTCATGGCGGCAATGCTAAGGGGCGATGTAACCGTGGCGTCTTACTGTATTGGGGACGATGGCCTAACCGTGCAGTGTGCCTATGACGTCGACAACCACAAAGGGAACAATCCGGCAAAGCCGCGCGTTGCCGCCCTGGTCGCCCACACAGAAGGTCTTGGGCTCCAAGCCATCCCCATAGCGTCTGGCAGCGCAGATAGCTACCACATCCACATTCCCATATTGAGGACAGAGCCAGGTACAAGCCACGAGTTCATGGAAAACATGCGTAATGAAGTGCGGCAGGCGCATGAAGACCTGGATTTCCAGCACGATACTGAGGTGTTCCCTAAGCAGAAAAATGCCAAAAGCGAGTACGGTAACCCACTGAAGCTGCCGCTTGCCGTTAATCGCAAGTCCAACAGGCGCTCACAGCTAATAGATCCGCATACCCTGCAGCCCGTCGATGCTATTTTCATAACAAGGGTTGTGGAACTCAGGCAACCCGAAAAGGAGGCGGTGGGAATTGGCCCCAAACAGTACATTCCGGCACCTGTTAGGCATTGCAGGGTACGAGGATCTATGCGGCCCTGCATAGTGGCTGCACTTGATAAGCAACTGGATGGCGACGAAGGTAATGCTATGCGTGTGGCAGCGGTATGCGAGGCACTGGCTGCGGGAAAGACTCGCGAGGAAATCATAAGGATGTTTGAGGGCCAGGCCGACTTTGATGAAGCAGTAACTGCAAAGCACGTCGACTACATCGCTGCTCAGGGGTATCGTCAGTGGCGGTGCGAAACGCTTCAGAATAGATGTGTGTCCCTTGTTGATTGTGACAGCTGCCCATCAGGAAAAACAAAGCCTGTGGTAACGGAATTGCTAGTAGAGCCCAATGTTGAAAGGTAAGAATATGGTAGAATTTTATATTATGCCAGATGATGCTGCGCTTGAGGAAGCAATGCAAATGGATAGGACGTTTTTTGAGCAGCACCCGGACAAAGTGGAGTATTGCCGCTTGGCAATACCTGGGGAGGACTGGGGCTATTTCCCACCGAAGACCGTTGTCCACGTTGTCTATTGTGGGGAAGGCATGCGATCGCGTACATTCATAGTGCCTCCAAAGCATCTCTGGGAGGCGCTCGAAGCCAAAGAAGAATCAGGATAAGAAGATGAGCCAGGAACATGTCATGCCTGTGGATGCAAAATGGAGCTTCATGGCTTCCGAGGGTTGGGGTTTTTGCTGAAATGCCCGAAGTGTGGGCGCATTGGGGTGGAGTCAGGAGAATTGGAATCTAAAAGATTGGAATAGATCCCCATCAAGGCGTGATATTCCTCCCCATATTTATAACTAAATTGGAATAATAATTTGAGGTCAATTATGGATTCAAATGATAATCGAAAATATTCCTGTCTTAAGCTAGAGACCCTCGACGATGTCAAGGCAATCATAACCGAGGTGCTGGAGGAGATCAGAAGCCAAAGCAAAGCTGTGGAGATGAGTGGGCGGATCTGCAATCTGCTACAAGTGTGGCTCAAAGCCCATGAGATCGCCAAGGCAACTGATTTTGAAGAGCGCATAGGATGGCTTGAGCAGCAAGCCCACAAGAGCAAGATCCAGGTGGAGGAGCTGGAATGAGCTTCGTGAGCCTAAAAAGGCGTGTAGAAGCCCTAGAGCGCCCCACGGGCGTCCAAAGGTCTGCCGAGGAGCTTGCCTTGGAGATCCTCGATGATACCGAGATGGGATTGGTTGCAGAATTTGTTGCTTTGCATAAAAGTGGCTACGGCTCGGATCAGATACGGCAGATGATGGGTCAAGAATGCTATACGGTGGCTTGCGATGCGATCAAGCGGACCGATCAGGAATACTGGCGGCTGATGAGGCCATATCCTCGCCCTTTCTGGAAAGCCATCGACGATAAAAGAGACGATTATAACCCCTATGCAGAGGATTCGAGGCGGCATGAGGACTTCCGATGAGATATGGCTTGATATCAAGAATATCCGAAGGCTACTTAGGAGGTTCCAGGAAACAGGTGATATGAAGCGGCTTGCCAAGCTCAAGGTCAGGTTGGAACAGCTATCGTCTGAGATCAAAGATCGAGGTGAAGAGATCTCCCGGATGAAGAAGGCTATGCCCAGGTTCAGGCGCAGCTATGCCTATGATGCCTTCTTGGAGGCACTGGCTATGGGGAAGCCCGCGAAGCTCCGCGAGGCCCCTCCTAGTACCTAATAGACACTAAAACTAACTGTCTATTTTTGAATCCTCAATAAGGCTCCTTGCCCACTCTTCCACTTTTTCGTTGTCCTTTATCACAAATTCTTGCCCTTTGTATGCCGATTGGAAGTAATCCCCCCTCCAGGAGTCTTTGGTGTGGTAACTGATCTCTGCTTCTTTGAGGGAATCCGGAAGGTTCCATTTCGATTTGGAAAGACCTTTTTTAGTAAGAACTAGCCTATCGTTGAATAAGAATCGGGCAGCGCCTGGCAGAGCATCATTCCACTCCAATGTATCTCGTGCCACGTAAATCGTATTGGTCGCTTTGTTCAACCTCTCCCCTGAGGCGTGGGGATGGTATGCCATCCAATCCGATACTGGAAACTTTTGGTCCACCTTCTCAATCTCGCCGATCTGAAAATAGCCAAAGATAGCATGCATGTCATTTTCTTTAGGATAAAATTTAGGTTTGCCGTTATGATCTCTCGTTTTCCTGAACCAGCCAAAGAAGAGGAACAGATCATTTTTGTCAACCTTCTGATTCTCTAGATGGATCTGGGCTTGGTCTATTTGGCCAAAACAAGGCTTCCAGCCTGGTTCTCTACCATAAGTACCCTTATAAATATCTGGGTCCAAGTGGCATCTCGTTTCGCTATCAAGATCCCGCAAATGACCACCGTTAAGCTTGAGCGATAACATCAGATCATAGTAGGTCGACTCGCCATTTTTGAGATCAGAATACTTTATAGAATCCTTCAGTGGAATAGGCAAAGAAATCATTTTCCCGTCTGGCAAAATTGGGCTCGGATAGCCACCATTTTCTGAATCGAAACCCTTCCTGCTTAAAATGATCTTCATGGCTTTACCCTCTAACGATAACACTAGAATGGGTAAAGCAGTCATCGGATTTTAACCTTCCCAAAAAGATTTATATGCCAGAGGCTTATGATGCGAAATTGGGTCATAAATTATGAAAAATAAGGGCCTACCTAAGCTTTCCAACCAGCTAGTTGGAAATATTGGACTTTTTTATGTCTGCTACGAACTCTCGAAAAAAGGGTGGAATTGTCTTCCGACTACCAGAAATGCCAAAGGAGTCGATCTAGTTATATATAGCCAGAATGCAAAGAGAACGCATACTGTACAGGTAAAGGCTTTGAGTCGAAAGAATCCGGTTCCCTTTGGGTCGTCATCGGATCTTATTGCAGAATTCTTGATTGTTTGTGTGCTGAATGCAAGTCCCGAGATCTATATTCTTGCTAAAGAAGAAGTTCCAGACGCGCTCCACAAGGGAGAAAAAGATGGTAAAATATCCTATTGGCTACAACCACGTTCCTATGAAGATCACAGAGACCACTGGCAAGAAATCGGGGATGGATTCGATCTGATCTGAATGATGCTCAATACACTGTTTTAATAATTAATGTAAGTTACTTATTTTATATTTTCTAATTATATTGGGATTTTCGCCTAGAATCTTGGGAAAATCCGTACGCTGAGGAATCCTGAGGCTGCGAAGACTCGCATTTTTATAAATATGGATTCTGGGCCAATAAGGTGGAGGTTAAGCGCCAAGACCCTCTTATTTCGGTAGAGTCCCGAAACGAGTAGGATAACGAAAGGATTTATTGCACTATTGATATGAAATTAAATATATAAATTTGTTAAATGATTCTGAACACATAAAATTTAGTTAATGAGTTTGAGTCGGCAGGCAATAAGCCGCTAGGAAGGCAAGCCATTCCACATATGCGGGTTTAGGG
>CAZPUO010000122.1:0-8045 GCA_964589745.1 uncultured Methanotrichaceae archaeon | reverse complement strand
ATTAATAAAATGCTAGGCCTCTTGCACTCCAACCTAAGCAAATATTAAATAGATAGAGAGCTTTTCTAAAAAGAGTAGCAAACCCGGTTCAATCGGGGTGGGGTGTATGAAGCATTGTCTTCCGATAGTTGTTGCACTTTTGGTGATGATCAACGTCGCCTTAGGTGCAGTAGGCGATAGTGGCGTCTCCGATGGGATTTCCGCTCCAGAGTCAGATCAGGGCTTTCTGACAGGCACAGATCAGCAGGGTGCAGGCTCACAATTATCCGGTTATCAGGCCGCTCCAGTGGGTGCTTCTGTTCCTTACCAGGACAGCTCTTACCAGAGCAGCTATCTCCAGCCTCAAAACAATCAGCCCTCGCAAATTCAGCCTGTCTCGCAAATTCAACCCGTTTCGCAAAGCTCTTCAGCGGCTGCGTATTCCATTCCTCAGATTAGCGGACCTTATCAGGAACGTATGTCTGCGGAGGAGCTGAAGCTCGCCCAGCCTCAGGCAGACAGCTTCCATCCAGACGGAAGCTTGGACTTCGTATCCACAACGCTGCCCAACGGACTGACCGCAGGGACTTACGGTTCAACGCAAGGCGCTATCAAGGGTTCAGGCTCCTTGTACTATCCTGGCTCGGTCATTTCTCCCAACAGGTTTTACGTTCAAACCTCTTCCGGCCTCGGCACCGTAGGGGGTTGCGGTCTTGGAGGCTATCTGCCTCTCTGGGCGGATATCAATTCCGGAGGCAACTTCTTTGTCTACGAGTGGTATCCTGGCCAGTATACGCCTTCCGTTCGGTGGTGGGGATGGACATGGCCAGGATTCAAGAAAGGCTGGTTCTCAGGTGATTCGCCAGGCTGGCACATCCTCTGCTACAGTTGCCGTGACTGGTCGAACTACGTCTACATCTATGTGTATCCTGGTGCTGGCGCAGCGCTGAACACGCTCTCCAGCTACCCGAACGGTCTGAGCACCGTGTCCCAAGGATCTCTACCAACAGGCGCTCCCACTCCGCCGGATCCCAACACCGAACGCCTCGTGCTCCCTGATTTCAACCTGTATAAACCGGCGGCCGACCAGGCGTCGCAGAGCGGATATTTCGGCTATCCTGCCCAGTCAGGTTATCCAGCTCAAGCAAGCTATCCAGTTCAAAGCAGCTATCCGATTCAGGCAGCTACTCCGGTTCAGGGTAGCTACTCTGCTCAAGCAAGCTATCCAGTTCAAGGTAGTTACCCGGTCCAGGCAGCTACTCCGGTTCAGGGTAGCTACTCTGCTCAAGCAAGCTATCCAGTTCAAGGTAGTTACCCGGTCCAGGCAGCTACTCCGGTTCAGGGTAGCTACCCTGCTCAGGCAAGCTATCCAGTTCAAGGTAGCTACCCAGCACAGGCAAGTTATTCCACAAAGAGCTGCACCACTTGTGCCAGCCCAACTGCGGTCGTGGGCGGCGTCTCTGGCAGCTGCCCAACCTGCTCAGCCTCAAGCAGCCTCACTGCGCCTTATGGGTATGCCCCTCAGAGCTATCAAGCTGTTTACCCCACTCCTTCTATCTGCAGGTGCAATGAGTATTACGTTCAGCCTTATCCTGGGAGGCTCAGCACAGTTGCAGGAGTGTACTGCGGAGAGTGGCTGCCGCTGTGGTCCAAGGTTAGCAGGCCTGGTGTTTATTGGTCGTTTGAATGGACTGTATGCGGAAATCGGGGATACTGCTCTCCAGAGGTCAGGAACTTTGGCTACAAGAACACCGGCTGGTACCAGACCTGGTTCAGGGGCAACAACCCAGGCTGGCACATCCTAAGCTACTACTGCAACGATTGGTCCAACTACATTTACATCTATGTCTGGCCCGTCAACTAGGTCAGACATTTCATCTTTTTTGGGCGATCGGTTTAAATACAGTGAGCTTGGATGGTGTTCGGATTAATATCTCCTCGGAGGATGTTTATTGGCTAGAAGATCGCAGAGAAAGGCTGAGGGCAGAAAGGCCAAGCAATGGTATAAGGTTGTTAGCCCCGAGATGTTCGGCAGGGCTCCCTTTGGTGAGACGATCGCGAATGACCCGGAGAGGATCGTGGGAAGAATCGTTGAGACCACTCTGGGAGACCTTACAAACAACTTCTCCAAGCAGAACACCAAGCTCAAGTTCAGGGTGGACCGCGTGGCAGGCGATTCGGCGTACACGAAATTCCTGGGCCACGAGATGACCACCGACTACGTCCGTTCCCTGGTCAAGAGAAGGACGTCCCGCATCGACGCCATCGTCGATGTAACCACCACAGACGGCTATCAAGTGAGGATCAAGCCCAGCTGCTTTACCGTGAAGAGGGCGCGGGCCAACCAGGTCAAGAGCATCAGAGAGCTCTCCAAAAGGGTTGTTATGGAGAAGTCAAAGAGCCTCGACCTGAACCAGCTGATACAGGATGTCGTTCAGGGCAAGATGTCTCTGGACATCTACAAAGAGGCCAAGATGATCTATCCACTCAGGCGCGTCGAAGTGCGCAAGACCGAGATCGTGACTGAGCCTGGCATCGCATCTACAGCTCCAGCTCCTGTCCCTGAGGCACCATCGGCCTCATCTTAATAGTATTAATCAACATAACATATTTGTCAACGCATGGTACAGCGCCATCTTGCTGCCGGGCCAGAGGGCGCTGCTAAAGATTTTTCAAACTTCAATTAGCTTCGCCATCGTTAAAGCGCCAGTATATAATTTTGCTGAGGGTTTTGCGAAGCGTTATCTCGTTTGGTATTGGGCAAAGTACCTGTAATAGAAGGAACTAAATTCTAGCAGAATGCTAGCTCTGTCATGAAAAGATTATTATTGGTTGCGATATGCCTTGCCACTCTCTGTGCAGGTTGTGTGGAGCAGAAGAGCAGCGTTAGCCAGAATAGTCCTGGCCAGAACAGCATTAAGGCAGGAGGGAGCGCAGAAAAGCTCACCGCGACCATCACGTCCCCGAAAAGCGGCGAGATTCTGTCAGGAAGCAAAGAGGTCAGCTTTAATGCCCTCGTCAACGGCGGGAAGGAACCCTATGCCTATAGCTGGAGCTCAAACATCGACGGGGTTCTATCAACCGGCAGCTCTTTCCAGGAGAGTCCTTCCAAGTTGAGCAAAGGGGAGCATTTCATAATCCTCAACGTCATCGATGCCAACGATGCCACGGCAGAGGCAAGCGTAATAATACAGGTGATGTGATTATTTTAATTCAAATATTTAATTATCGTTTAGATCGTTTTTTTAATCTTCTTTTTTATTGGCTTTGTGGCTGGGTTCTTCTGTCTCCGTTGTCCACCTCTTTCGATTTGAAAGATGAGAGGTTGGTTCCATGGCATTTTCTCAGAGCCTTTTAAAAGGCTGGATAGTATAACGTATTATTCGCCATGACCGGCCGACCAAGATGCTGAGCCATCATCCAAGGGTCGTCCGAGACCTGGCCGATGGTCTGACTGAAGTTGCCATAGGGATTGGTGGAGTTCATGATTACCGGATTGGAATAGCCCATCGCCTGCATCCAATTCAGGGCGGCGAGCATCGCCGGAGTGAAATTTGCATCGATGGGCTTTCCGTCTTGGATGGATTTGCCTTTTGGTATGCTTCCCCAGTCCCACAGCGTGCCATTGGAATTAGGAGAGGCCCAGGCCTGGTCTTCGGTTTTAAACTCCTTTATCATGTTTTGCCCGAACTCACCGCCTACCTGCTGGTAGTTAGTCGCCGTTGCAAGCGTGAGAAGGAGAAGGATGAGGAAGACAAGTTTCATGATCAATCCCTCTTACTATCGAGGAAATGTGGGGAAATGGAGAAATAGATTCCGCTCAAAGGAAGCAGATACATCAGCGGTGGGGAGGATCGCTCGCTCATGCCTGCATTCCGGTAGAGCAGCGGCCAGCTCGTGGGCGGCAATAAAATGTCAGTCAAATTTCAACCTTTCTCTTCAAGTCTTTTTTATCAGTTCGAGCAGACAATATTGATAAGGCAGGCCTTCGGGTTTTTCATAGAACTTATCCCGCAGCCGTCGATAAATGTCTTCGATCAGGTCTTTGTTGTCTGCGCGAAGTCCGATTCGCATCGACGATTCACTCCAGGCCCTGACCACATGGGCCAGGGTGGCGGCAAGCGTGGACCGTTCCTGTGGTTCATCCAGCTTGTCCTGCGCCTTGGTAAAATAGGCGCACGGGACCGTCAAGGGATCGCAGGCGTTGACGGCAAAACACCTAAGATCGTCTTCATCCAGCAAACGTGACATTTCATGGGGTGAGGCAAAGTAATCCGGTATGAAAATAGCGTTTAGCTCTGCTTCGGAAAGCTTTTTCTCCTCAAATAACTCTTGGCAAATGTCCCTGAGGCTGTTATATCCCGCCGATGCTGGCCACCGGTCGTCCCCCAGATTGGCAAGGTTGGCAAAAAACAAAGCTCCTCCCTTAACCAGCGACGTCGAGCATTCGTGCAGGAACGAACGCCAATCCGCTTTCCATTTTTCCGCAAATTTCTTGCGTTCCGAATCAGGCAACTGGTTGGGCTGTATGCAGAGGGGATGCTGAAAATAATCAGGTCCAACCGTTTTTGCATTCAGCCAGTGCAGCGCAGTGGAGGAAAAACCGATCCGGAGTTTGCCTGTTATCTCGGGAAATGGTTCATAAAAGGACCGCTGGATATATTGGGCCTCTACGTGCTTTAATTTCGCTAGTGCCGAGGTTGCCCAGAACGTCTCAAAATTCGCCGGATCCGCCAGATCAATATAGACTAATTTGATGGTCAGCGTGGGATTCACCTCGTGAATCTGACGGATGACTGCTTCAAACAACTCGCTCGAATTCACGCCGTCTGCAGCGCCGTAATCAGCGATCACAAACACCTCGTCGGCGCTCACGGCGGCGATCTGCGGTGATATACGCCGGATGTAAGACGCCATCCTGGGCAGTACCTCTGCATCCACCGCATGGGCCGTATCTGAAATCCGGCTGTAATCCTTGGTCATTGTCGGTGAATATTGTTGTGATGAAACCATTTTTACGTTCTTCATGGGCTTTTACCTCATAACTGTAATCTAACTGGTTTATTGCTAATACTTGCGATGCCTTAACATCTCGCCAGATATCCGGGTCCTGCCTTTTGTGGCCATGTTTTTGAGGATGACGTCAAATTGATTGGACCGAATTCTCGTGAATTCCCTCAATCCCCTACGCTCCGCCATCCCGACATAGTTGACCAACGTCCACAGAACACGGTCGTGTCGAAGCTTTGCCATGTCAGGCCTGCCTGTAGATATAAGGCGAAAGGAGAGCGGGGCGAAAGTGGATTTTTTGATATCTGGAACTCATCAAGCATGAACGGATACGGAACTTACAGCTTGCCGGTCACCAGACAGACCGGAGATAGGATCCCGTCGAGGAGGACTGGAGGATTGAGGCTGGCCAGATAGAGATAACTGCAGTAAATTTGATGCCAGATTAAGAAACTTCCCAAGCGTGAATTGGCTCTACAGCAGGACGTTTTTGCGCTTATATGTCCTGTTGGGGGCATAATTGCCAGTGAGAGGCGCTATGCAGGGACTTGACCCCGTTAGAGTCCTTGGAAGCGTTGAAGTAGGCTGTTCGAGATCTCTATTGCCTATTTATGTTCAATTTATATTCCTTTTTGTGTTCTTTTCCATCCGATGCTAATCCCCATACATATATTTTATAGTCTCCATTGGATAAAGTTTTATTAGTTTCTATTGTCATGATTGAGGAACAGGCTGGAATAATACCATTTTGTGGCAAAAATGTTACTTTTATTCCCGCTGGAAGATTTCTTGCACTGAGACTAACAGAGCGTGAGTAATTATTTTCGCCAAGCACAATCACATTTGTTTGAATATATTCTCCTATATTAATTGAGCCATTATCTGGGATAACAAAAATACTGAAGTCCTTTGGAGTGTTAACATAATTGACCAGAAAGATCGAAACTCCAAAGGAAACTAATGCTGCAAGTATGCAAATTAGAAAAATGTTTTCCTTCTTCATATACTCTGGAAGGGCGGGGGTCTCCATATTTATCACCTTTTAAAGATCATCCGACTGCTTCTGTATTATGTAACAAGAAATCTGAAGGATATAGTGATCGTTATCATCGAGGCTATCGCGGCAGAAAAGAACGCAATTCCCCAAATAATGGATATATATCTACTTCCCAATTGGGCTTTATGCTTTTCCATTATGGATGACACAGAATTGAGATTCATTGTTCCAGCGCTCGGAAAATATGCACTTAAAAATATAGCAATACAGATGAGGAAGAGTACAGCGGGTATGGCTAATACTGCTGATTGCTTAGGGCTAAATGAGATATCTTTTGGTATCACAAATGCTATTAATGCGAAATAAGTTGCGATCGCGCCTGAAGAGAGCGTTGTCATAAATGTGGAAAATTCGCGAAGTGTCGTTCTGCTATTCTTGAGAATATCATTACCTACTCCCAAATAAGCTTCGTCTTCATTAAGTAAACAAGATGCTACTGTATTATTATTCTCTGATTTGACTTTATAAATAGCTTTCTTATTGGGGCATTGGATGAATTGCCAATCTGTTGCCAATTGGATTTCCGTTGAACTATGGGGGCATCCGCATACAGGGCAGGATTTAACATCAATTGGCATGGGTTTTGATGAACTTTAAACTATTTAAACTTTTTTGCATCCTTCCTTCATCATAACACTATCGGCTCACTCAAATCGCTACCAATGAACCTATATTCATAATCTCGTCGCTTTTCCAATTTGCGATCGCGAATCTGCTAAGGCCATGGATGCCATCCAAAAGCTGAAGAATATCGCAGCTACTTGATCAAGTAATACGTTCTTCTCTCAACCATTTTTAGGCCGAAATCAGGGCTAATCCCCGCCTTTTCAAAGGCGGGATACAGCCCGTTCCTATTACTTTCACTCCGTGACATACTTATATATCCTATCCAGTCTATGCACTTCTGTCTGATCTTTGCTACCAGCAGTGGAAGAGACTCGGGTAGGCCAGTCAGACTTTGCACCTGGACTCTAAGTAGAAGGTTGCAGTGGGTAGGCCATTGCGTAAAACTTGGAACGTAGAACTGCGAGACCATTTAACAATTGCTATGGGGCTGCATAGCATCGGTTGAAAGGCCGTAGATGCCTATGACTTCAGTCATGGGAGCAGTCACGCCAAGACCCGTAGGATTCCTTGCAGCGACCAGGCCTTCATCAAAAATCCTGACTCCGAAAACCTTTTCATCTGCCGGGTTGCCCAGCGGCACTTTCGCTCCGCTCTCAGCTCGCTCCTATCCTACATCCACGAAATCATTGGGATAATGATAGCGTCGATTGATTGCAATTACATGATAGTACTTCGAGAAGGGTCCTATTTGAAGGGCCCAGGTACGAAAATCAGTGAGACTTCCATGAACGAAGACAATCGGAATACCACTGCCTTGCTCTATATATCTAAGTAAAGTAGCATTTATAGCGATCTTTTGGCTTCAATCGACACTGTTTCTCTAGTGATGGCTATGGCGTGTCGTAATATAAGAACCATTGCCAACTTTATCCTGTGATGAATAAAATGAATCCTGCTGGTCTTACAGCGGTATCCAAAGCAGGCTTCATAAATTTTTATGCAGGTTCAGCCTTTTATGCCTTCTGGACTGTGGCCTCCGGGAGGAATTTCCCGAGGAGCTCGCACGACTCCTCAAGGTTTGGTGCTTTCAGAGCAAGAACCGCTGGAGTGGTCGCGTAAAATAAAATCATTTCGAGTCGTTTTGCACCAAGCACGGGCAAATTTTCAAAAATGGAAAGCTTCGAGGACATCGAAGCTTTGATCTTCGTTGATCTTAATGCTTTATCCGAAGATTCTCTGGAGTTCTTTCATAAATTCCAGTTTAGCCTGTATTTTTTTTATCTTAAAATCCAGCTTGGCCTTTATAAAAGCCTTCTTTTTGTCTTCACTGATATGCTGCCACCAAGACTCTCCTTCCATTTCAGGATCTTCCATTTCTTCTTTCATCAAATACATCACCTCTTAATTGATTATAACTATTACTTATATATCC
>CAZPUO010000121.1:0-8109 GCA_964589745.1 uncultured Methanotrichaceae archaeon | reverse complement strand
GCCGTAGCCCAGCTCCCGGTAAAGGGGCTGCTCGTAGACGGGCTTGGGGTAGTGCACGGCAGAGCCGATGCCTTTGGCCTGAAGAAATTCCATGAGCTTCTCCCGAGATGCTGGGAAATCGTCCTCGATTCGGATAACATACTGGTTGTAGACGTGCTTGACGTTCTTCGCTTTGTAGGGTGTGGTGATGCCTTTTATCTTAAGGTGAGCGTTTAGGAATTCCGCGTTTCTGATTCTCCTGGAGTTGAAATTGTCAAGGCTTCTCAGCTGTATCAGGCCGATGGCCCCCTGCAGGTTAGTCATCCTGTAGTTGTAGCCCAAGCTTATGTGGTTGTATTTCCCGGTGTCCCCGTGATTTCGGAGCAGCCGCAGCTTTGCAGCCATGCCCTCGTCCGGAGTGGTGATCAATCCGCCCTCGCCGGTGGTCATATTCTTGGTCGGATAGAATGAAAAGCAGCCGATTCCGAAGCTGCCCACTTTTTTGCCTTCGAACTCTGCTCCGTGAGCCTGGGCGCAGTCCTCGATGAGAGTGAGATGGTGATCCTCACATATCTGAGACACTGCCTTCAGATCAAAGGGTTGGCCGTAGAGGTGGACCCCGATCACGGCTCGGGTTTTGGGAGTTATTTTCTCCAACAGGTCATCAGGATCAATGTTGAACGTCTTTTCGTCCACGTCTGCAAAGACGGGCTTTGAGCCCTGGTAAAGGATGGAGTTGGCCGTGGCGATGAAAGTGAAAGCCGGGGAGATCACCTCGTCATCCGGCCGAATGCCCAGGGCCTTCAGCGCTAGGTCTAGAGCGATTGTACCGTTGCTTACAGCTATGGCGCTCTTTGCTCCGATATATCTGGAAAACGCCTCTTCGAACTTTCGGACCGATTCGCCCTGGACGAGCATGCCCGACTTGAGCACCTCTCCTGCGGCGTCAATCTCCTCGCTGCCGATTATCGGCTTGGCAATGGGAATGAAATCTCGCATCAGGATCTCCTTTGAGCCTTTTCTTCGTATCACAACTATCGTCCTGCTCGTTCTCTGTCTTGAAAAGCCTTATCGTATGATGATGCTTTGGTTTATTGGGAATCATCTGCTCAAAATTAAAATATTATCCCGAACGACATCTAGCGTTTTGGAGCTTCTCTAATGCTCCTGCCCTTTGCGTCGCCCACTCTCGCTGCGGGACGGCACAAGACCCTTCAGAACCGCTGCGGGCAACCCCTTGAAATCTGGCTCTACGACCGTTCCGGGGTATATGGTGGTATGAATTCCTGTCTTCGCGCCATTCCCCATGATCACGCCCAGCTTTCGTCGACCGCTGTCAACGCGCTGGCCTTTGATGCAGGATTTTATGTTGGCCTTGTCGTGCCTCAGGTTGGAGCAGATAGTGCCTGCTCCGAAGTTGCAGTTCTCTGCGATGACGCAGTCGCCCAGGTAGGAGAGATGGCCGATCTTGGTGCCATCCATGATGGCGCTGTTCTTTATCTCCACAGCATTGCCCACCCGGACGCTGTTGCCGATGCAGGTTGTGGGCCGGATGTAGCAGTTTGGGCCAATTTTGCAGTCCTCTCCGATGATCGCCGGGCCTTCGATGTAGGCTCCGGCCATGATCACGGTGCTTTCGCCCACGGACACCTTGCCTTTCAGAGTCGCTCCGGGCTCGACCTCTCCCAGAATGCAAGGCTCCATTTCTTTGAGTAGAATCTCGTTGGCGGCCAGGATGTCCCAGGGCCTGCCGATCTCCAGCCAGCTTTTCAGCTTTACAATCCTTATCTTCTCCTTTTCTGCCAAAAGGTTCAGGCCATCGGTCAGCTCAATCTCGCCTCGCTCCGACAGAGGAGCATTCTTTAGCGTGTCGAAAATGCTTCCATGGAAGAAGTAAATGCCCGCGTTGGCAAGGTTTGAGGGCGGATGGGCGCTCTTCTCCACCACGGATTTAAAATAACCATTCTCCTGCAGAAAGACGCCGTACCTTTTGGGGTCCTCGATCTCGACGGCCGACGCAGCGTTCTCATCGGATTCGATCAAATTTCGCAAAGCCTCCACATCGGGAAGCACGTCCCCGTTGAGCATCAAAAAGCAATCTTCTGCCTGGGCTTTCGCTGCCATCAGAGCGTGGCCTGTGCCTAGCTGTTTTTCTTGGACTGCATAATCTATCCTGACGCCCAGAAATCTGCCGTCCCCAAAGTGGCTTCGAACTGTGTTTTGGCAGTATCCGACTACTATTACGAATCTCTGCACGCCTGCTTGATACGCCCGGCGGATTATATGCTCCAGAAAGGGTTTGCCTGCTACGGGCAGCATTACTTTCGGCCGCTTCGCTGTCAGTGGTCTCATTCGGCTGCCTTCGCCCGCGGCCAGGATTATCGCCTGCATTATGACTACCGCCTCTCTTCAGGTCTGCAAGAACATAAAAAGTCTTCGTAAAGAAAACCGAAAAGGCTTTAGAGTTGCACACACTTCCTATGTGCATGTTGGAGGAGTTCAGCCGCTACAGCTCTTTGCAGCGAGACCAGGCGCCATTGGCCTGGCTCCTGGTCTACCTGAAGCGCAAAGGAGGCTTTGTGCAGCTCAACCAGATCTGGCGGGAATTGGGGCCTACGGGCGGAGGCCCTTTCTGGAATCAGACCACGCTCATCAACAAGCTGGACAAGCTGGAGCGGCTAGAGATTGTCACCATGGAGCGCAGGATCCTGCCCTCGCCGCGTGCCGAGGCCAAGAAGAAGACCAACACCTTCTACCGGCTCAACCCGGCCACGCCTCTCTATCCTTACATCTTCGGCATGCTCAAGATCTACAAGGAGGAGCCGGACAAATACTCCTCGGAGCTGGTGGAAAAGCCCCTGGAGCGCCTGAGTAATCTGGCCGGGAAGTCCTCCGGGGGCAATCCGCTGGCGGGAAGGGAGCTGGAGGTGGCCATGGAGCTTATCGGCGAGGTCTTCTCCGTGGGCGGAGACGAGGTCAAGAGGATGATCAAGGAGAGGATGGCGCGCAAGGGCATGATCAAGGACAGGAAGCAGGGTTCGAAACAGGTTACAAAACAAGGCACGAAAAAGGATACGAGTGGAGATGCAAATTACGGTGCAGATAAAGCGAAGAACGGCTCCAGAAAGAGAAAGAAAAAAGACGCATTGGGCGAGGAGTTGAAGGAATAGCCCGCCTTCGTATCCGTTCTCTAACTTGCCCTTTCTGGATCTCTACTGGATCCACCCTCTCTTCTTCCGATAAAGCCTGAGCATCTCCTCCACGGTCTCGGGCGTGACCTTGCCCAAGGTGGATGTAGTCTCAAAGAGCCGGCGCGGCACACGAATTCGGGAGAGGTCGAATCCCTCTCGAGTCTTGAACTTATATTTCTCTTTGAAGATATTCTCTCCCAAGGTCTGCAGGTCCTCCTTGGTCTTGGTTATGCCCACGGCCCCCAGGGCGTCGATGATGTTCTCCTCGGTGTAGACGCCTCGGGCGAAAAGGCAGCCCACCAGGCTGTTGAATACGCCCCTGGAGTTGTCCTCTTTGATGATCTCGTCCACCATCTTCTCAGGATCAAGCTGTTTCTTGGCTGCCTTCTGATCTATGCTGTAGCCGGCGTTGTCCAAATGAGAATGGCGAACGCCTACCAGCTGGCCCACGATGGAGGCAGGGCCCGTATGATATCCTGAGACCTCGTTTCCTCCCAGAGCCATGGCGAACTCCCGGCCGCCGAACCTTGCGGAGGCATAGTCCACGCCCTTCGCCAGCGCGGCATAGAACTCATTGGGGGCCTTTACTATATTCTCCAGGGCTTTGATGTAGCTGTCCACGTTGCTCCACTGCAACGGCACTCCCAGGGTCTCCTGGGGATTGATGAGATCGCGCTCGTAGGCCTCCGTAGCCCAGGATAGAACCACTCCTGCAGACATGACATCCAGTCCCATCCTCTCGCAGACGTCTATTAGCCGCAGCACGCCTTCGGCTGTGTTCACTCCCAGGTTGGAACCGAGCGAGTATATCGGCTCATAATCGTAGGAGACCTTCCTAACCTCAAACTCATGATGCGGCGAAAACGGGGACTTCAGGGCGGCGATGTGCACGCAGCCGATGGGACACCCGGCGCAGGAGAGCCTACGGATAAGGTAGTTATCGGCGAACATCTCGCCGCTGATCTTCTCTGCATCTGCGAAGCTGGAGAGCTGGAAATTTTTAGTTGGCAGGCCCTTCAGCCAGTTGAGGACGTTGATGTTAACAGAGGTGCCGATATCGTGATACTTTTCCATGACGTCAGTTTGCACGGTGGTGCTGTAGAGGCGGTTGTAGACCTCCCGGTATCTCCTTGCATCCGGGATTTTGGTTGTCTCAGTGCCGGAGATTACCAGGGCCTTGAGGTTCTTGGAGCCGAAGGTCGCTCCCAGACCCAGGCGCCCGAAGTGGCGATAGGTGTCCACCACCACGCCGGCATAGCGCACTTTGGCTTCGCCAGCCGGTCCAATGCGAATGATGGATCTGCGGCCCACGCCTGGCTCGCGCTCGCGCAGGATCATGCCCGTGGTCTGGGCTTCGATGCCCCAGATGGAGGTGGCGTCTTTTATCTTCACATCGCTGTCGTTGATGGAGATGTAGGACGGCTGCTCAGCCTTTCCCCGGATCACTACGGCCTCGTGGCCGGCAAACCGCATGGCCAGGTGAAGCCTGCCTCCGGCATAAGACTCGCCGAGTTCCCCTGTGAGGGGCGACTTGAAGGTGGCCACCGCCTTGGTGGCGACTGGAAACATGCCGTTGAGAGGTCCGATGGAAAGGATTATGGGCACATCAGGAGAGAGCGGGTCCGCTCCCGTTGGGCACTCCTCTTCGAGCAGCTTGATACCCACGCCGGTGCCGCCCATCCACTGGTCAAAGAGCTCTTGCCTCTCCAAAACCCAGGACTCTTTCTTGGTGAGATCTATGTACAGGACTTTTCGCAGCATCAGGCGGGCACCTCCTCCAGCTGGAGAACGCCATGAGGGCAGAAGGCCACACAGGCTCCGCAGTGCATGCATTTGATGGGCTTGCCCTCCTTTCCAAGAGAAATGGCACCCACGAGACAGGCCTCCTCGCACTTTCCGCAAGCATTGCAGAGATCCTTATGAAAGACCACGCTTCCGTCCGGCTTTCTCTCCAAAGCACCTGCAGCGCAGGCACGGACACAGGGAGGATTCTCGCAGCCGCGGCATACCACAACCCGGAAGTCGCCCTCAATTCCTCCCTGGGTGACCACCTTGATGGCGCTATCCTGCAGTGAGGCCTGGCCGGTGTGTATCCGGCTGCAAGCGAACATGCAGCCCAGGCAGCCTATGCACCGCTCAGGGTGGGCCACCTTCAAGCGGCGCCTCTTTCTGGGCTTTTGCTTTGTGGCCTCTTCAGTGGCGACTGCGGTTTCTGCCTCTTCTTTTGCCCCGGCTTTTTCGGCAACTGCGTCACTCATCTCCAGTTCAACTCTCCTGCCGCCTCAAAAAAAATGCTGATGATATTTAGGGGGCTGAACTATAAAGAACTACACCTGTGCATAGTCCCCTGTTATAATCCTGCAACTGTTATAATCCTGCAAAAAAGTGAGAAGGGCAAAGACGCTACTCTGCATCAACAAACCTGTTGGCGAGGTTCTTCATAACGTGGGGCAGCGTGGTGTACTCCATATCCTCCATGGGCAGCCGCTGCGGCTCGAAGGGGCCGTGGGCCCTCATGTAGTCGGTGATCTCCAGGCATCTTTTGCGCGCAAGGTCGAAAGCGACATCCTTGAAGAGGTCCGCCGGACCAACGAAACTGCCGAAAGCCATCTGGAATCCGGCAGCGATTGCGCGCGGAGGGCCATCGAACCTGGTGGGATGGGCGGTCTCAAAGGAGCAGGGCATGAGCGGCCCGTTGTGGCTGCCGCGCATCCAGCCCGAAACCAGGTGACCGAGCGCAAAGGGCTCCAGGACCTCGCCCAAGGCTGGCAGGCCGGACTGGCATCTGACCAGAGCGCAGGGATCGTCCTTGCCCACGTAGGTTCCTGCTGTCTGGAATAGCTTCTCTGTGCTTACCACAGCCACAGGCTCCTCCTCCGGAACCTTGCTGCCCGGCTTGCAGTAGACCCTCTTGATTACATACCGGCTCTTGGCCCCGATCAGTGCCAGAAGATCGTACATCTCTCCCGGGCAATCCATGAATACCTTCTTGTGCTCCATGATATCCCAGACCTCAAAGGTATAGCCGTGATGGCATGCGGGATCGATTACCAGGCCAGCTGTGTTGAAGGGGTCGGCAAATATCTTGAATATCGGTAGGTTGAAGGCTCCTGGCTCAGTCTTGTCCATCATGAAGGCCACCACAGGCTCACTGGTTCGCTCCGTGATCTCCATCTCCGCCACTCCCGGTCCCATGCCTCTGATGTTGCCGCTGAAGGCATCCGCGAGCAGATCCTGGCCTGCCCCATAGAGTTTGAGCTTCTTGGCCGTCTCCGTGGCCTCCTCGAAGGTCTCCCAGGCCAGGGCGTGGATCTCGCCATTGTCGCAGCCCTTCCTGTGGCTCATCAGAAGCTCCAGGTCGTCACCGCAGGACATCACCCTAAAGTCTATCAGAGCACCAGACTTCTTTGCTTCCTCGAGCTTCGACTCAGCAGTTTCAATTAATGCGGGATGGACCGCGGAGTGGCCTGGAAAGCCGCCCACATCGGCCTTGATTAAGCTGATTGTGATCTTTGTCATCTCGATCCTACCTAATTCGTTTTTGGTGATAATCCTCGCTGTCTTGTAGTGCCCCTCAATCTAAGTCCTATATTACCGTTTTTGCAGCTATAATCCTGGGTAGAAGTTATTATATCTGCTTTGGATCAATCTGTGCTGTGCCAAGTATTCAGCAGCAATATCATTAAAGAATTGTATCCCATCAGAAAGAGTAATCTCAGGAGGTAGCAACATGGAACTGATCGCAAAATATCACGTAGAAACGGATCTTCCCATCATGAAGGCCGCAGTCGCCATTGCAGCCGAGCAGTCCACCGGCACGTGGACTGAGGTGCGGGGCGCAGACAATCCCCTCGCAGCGCGGGTGATCTCGGCAGAAGGGACGGATGTTGAGATCGGATTTCCTGAAGAGCTCTTCGAGCCCGGCAACATCCCACAGTACCTTTCCGTAGTGGCAGGAAACCTCTTCGGCCTTGGTGCCCTTAAAAAAGTGCGCCTGCAGGACGTTATCTTTCCCGAGAGCCTGGTGCGGGCGCATAAAGGCCCTCGGTTTGGGATCGAGGACGCAAGAAAAATTTTGGGAGTTTTTGATCGGCCACTCGTGGGAACCATTGTCAAACCCAAGGTTGGCCTGGACCCGGCCGGGACCGCAGCGGTGGCCGCGGCGGCGGTTCGCGGGGGTCTGGACCTGGTAAAGGACGACGAAACTCTGACCGATCAGGCTTTCTGTCCCCTGGTTCCCAGGGTAGAGGCGGTCATGAGTGCCCTCGACAAGGTGGAGAAGGAGACCGGCAAGAAGGCCTTTTATGCTGTGAACGTCACCAGTGGCGCGGACCATATCCTGGAGCGCGCTGAGAAGGCGGTGGATCATGGAGCGAACATGGTCATGGTCGATGTCCTGACAGCGGGCTTCTCCGCCCTTGAGGTGCTGTCTCAGCACGCGGGCGTTCCCGTGCACGTGCACAGGACCATGCACGGTGCCTTTACCAGGGACAAAGCGCACGGGATCTCCATGGCGGTGATATCCAGGCTCGTGCGGATGGCCGGTGGCACTAACCTGCATACTGGGAGCTACGCCGGAAAGATGGCCAGCGAGACTTCAGAGAACGATCTTTCCCGTGATGCCCTGCGGGAGGAGTGGTACGACCTGAAGAGGGTATTCCCTGTTGCCTCAGGTGGGATCTACCCCGCCAAGGTCTCTGGAAACTTGGACGGCTACGGTTTAGACTGTATAGTGCAAGCGGGCGGTGGGGTGCACGGCCATCCCGATGGTACCACGGCCGGTGCGAAGGCTATGGTGCAGGCCGTCGAGGCCTGGTTGAAGCAAATTCCTCTTCAGGAATACGCAAAAGACCACAAAGAGCTAGAAACAGCCTTAAAATTCTTGGGATCATGAGAAGAAAGATCGAATTGGGCGCTTTACCTAAGACAAAACCGAAGA
>CAZPUO010000120.1:0-8149 GCA_964589745.1 uncultured Methanotrichaceae archaeon | reverse complement strand
GTTTTAACTTCATGAGAAACCTTTTATAAAACTTTTTATATTACATCTCAGGTCGGAGTGATACCCGCCTTCCAGCACTGCAAATCGCTTTCCCTGGCATTTTTCTGAGCCTTCGGCTATTATCCTTCCAATTATCTCGTAATCTTTTATCTCCAGCAGCCCGCCCCAATCCTCTTTATAGGTATCAAATCCTGCAGAGACACCCACCATCTCGTAATCGAATCCCCGAAAGGCCGCTTCGACCTGTCTAAAGTAACCGTTGACGTCCATGCTGAGGTAATCGAAGTTCAGATCTACCGATCCGGGATTCACGATCTTTACGTCATGATCTCCCCGGAAGATGCTCACTGTCCCGTCCCCGAAGTGCAGGTCGATGTCGATGATCAGGACGCGCTTTGCTTTAGGTCTGATTCGATTGATGGCGATCGCCATGTTGTTGAAATAGCACATTCCCCAGGCTCGATTGGCCGATGCATGGTGGCCAGGCGGGCGTACCAGGGCAAAAGTGGGCTCGCCCTGCAGGGCAAGCTTTGCGGCGGCGATGGTACCACCGGCGGCCATCAGAGCCGCTTCGAAGTGACCGCTGCGGCATACGCGGTTGATGTGCTCTTTGCCATGAACTCTAGAGATGTCCTCCTGGCTGCAGGGCAATGCCTCCAAGAACTCATAGCCCGCTTTTTGCAGCTCTTTTGCGGACTGCCTGACTCTATCTGGATTCTCAACAGGGTTTGCCGGATATCTTTCCTCGTACGCTCTACTGTAGACGATCTTCACATCCATACCTGGATTCTGCAAGCATTTATTCAATTCGATCCCTTGGCGAATCATCACAAGGGCTATATGATAAGTCTTCTAACCCCTCAGAGATGCCCAACTTCAACGTCCTGCTGGAGGGTGCCTGGCTGGTCAGAGATGTCAAGACCGAGGATGATGCTATCGGTGTGGCCATCTCCGAGGCCGGCAAGCGGTTGAACCAGAGAAAGATGGATTTCGTAGAATTAGAGGTGGGTCAGTGGGACTGCCCGGAATGCAGCGAGCCTCTGGCGGGTGTCTTTCTCGTCGCCAGCACGGCCCTGGTTGCCCTTCTCTTCGAGATAAAGATCTTCAATGCTGAGTGCGAGGAGCACGCGGGACGCATTGCAAAATCCATTATCGGCAAGGCCCTGGGGTCCATACCCCTCCGGGTATTGGAGATCACAGAGCAGGATTAATTGAGGCTGGTAATGCTTTTGCTAATAAGATCTTGATTTGGCTCTGGCGCTTTTACCTGTATTCCTTCTTCGATTTCCTGAAATCGTCTGTAGCAAAGATCAGATTTCCACGGATTCGCTATCTTTTGCCTTCCGGAACAGTTTTCCCCAGCCCCAGCTTCTTAGCCAGCTCTCTCAAATCCCCTTTCTCCGTCTTGCTGGTTCTTCCTCGCTTCCTGGTAGCTTGTGAAAAGTGGTAGCTATTCTCTTGATCCTTTTGTGAATCCCGCTTTTGTGATCCACTCTTTTTTGACATGCTATTCGTCGATGCCCATTCGGAAATCTTTGCTTTTATCAATTCTCGGCCCTTTTGGGCATCAACTGTTAGTATCTCCTCTCTCACCCAATCGGGAAGAAATTGATTGACTCCTCCTGGGGCGCTGCCAAACCTGCGATCGCAAAAGAGAAGGACGCCCTTCTCCGACTCGGCGCGAATGACTCTTCCCGCGGCCTGCAGTCCTCTATTTATCGCAGGCAGGGTGTAGGCTATGAGCATTCCCTTGGCTTTCCCGTATTTTTTGCTGTAATAGGCGTTAATCTCTTTTTGAATCTCGTCATACGCAGCCAGAGGAAGCCCAACCACGGCCACTCCGTTCAGCGCCTCGCCCTTGTAATCAATTCCTTCCGCCAGCTTTCCGCCACACACTCCAGTCAGAACCGCGCCTTCTTGGCCTCCCAGGCGGAAGAACTCATCCAGAAGATCCGGCACCTCATCCGCACTCCTTGGTTCGATGCAGAGCTTTTTTCCAGACAATCGGGCTGAGGTAAGACAAGCCTCTCTGTAATTGTTCATCATGGGATATGAAGTAAAGAAGACAGCCACATTGCCAGGAACACCCTCGATAACGGATCTGATGTGACCGGCTATCTCTTCTCTGTTGTCCGAATCATCGCGGGTCTCTAGCTGGGTGGTTGCCTTTTCTGCCACAAGAAGCAACCTGTTTTCTTTGGGGAAAGGATTGGGGAGGCTCAGCTTTTGCGCTCGCTTTTCTTCTCCCAAGCAGTAGAGCTCGTAGGCCTCCAGGGGCGAAAAGGTGCCGGAAAGCATCACAGTGGCATTGATATTGTCGGTAATGCGCCGAATGGTTGGCGCAGGATCGATATTGTTAACCTCCAGCCTCGCGTGTTTCTTGCTGCCTGAGCCATTGACCACGATCTTCCTCTGGTAGGACATATCCTCTTCTGCCCTTTCCGCATCTCTGAGAAAGAGCAGAACCAGCGCCAGGCTTGGCTGGACATCTCCCTGCAGGTTTTCTCGGTCTCCCTCCGCCAGGTTCAGATCCGCCACAGCCACGGCTACATCCGAGAAATAGGATAGCGCCTCATCGAGATCTCCCAATCCCTCGTAGAGAAAAGAGCGGAACAGGTCGGCATCCAGAAGCGCCTCCCCCTCCTGCATTCTCTCCTGGCGGCTCTGCAAAAACCTCTTCAGCCTGGGAAGAAGGATGCGTATGACCCTGATGCCCTCGCGCCTCCAGGATGCTCCCTTTCTTGATTCCTCCAGCCTAGCCTGGCCCAAGGTGCCCTCAAACTTCTCCACCTCCCGTTCGGCAAGGTCTATCATGCGAACCGTCAGCACTCGCGAGTTCATCGCCCGCACCGCATCGCCCAAGTTGTGGGCCTCGTCCACGATGACCGTCACCTTCTCTGGGTCCATCTCCAGCCACTGAAAGATGATATCCTGAAAGTCGGGGCTGAAGAGGTGGGAGTAGTTCATGATCACCATATCGCTATTCTTGGCAAAAAGACTCATGATCTCGTAGGGGCAGATCCCTTGGCAGTATTCCTGGAGGTCGGAGGGCGGCGTCACCCTCTGCTTTAAGCCTTCCACCACCTCAAGGGCACGCCCCGACCTGCGGAAATGGACTTTTCCATTAAGCTCGAAAGCCTCTCGGCTCCTTAGAAAGTAAGGACAAAAGGTTCTGTAGCCCGGCTCCTCTTCGGGCACGCTGTCTGCAGATGGATCGTAGATGCTTAGTCCGCCTTTATTAATCCTGGAAGCGACATAGTTTTTCGTCCACTCTCTCAGCCGGGAGCAGCCGGCATAGACGCTCTCGCTCTTGAACTCTTCTTCCAGAGGACAGATCTTCTGCTTTCCAACCATGTAGGCGATCTCTGGCCTGTGCCTCGTCCTGGACCAGATCTTGTTGAGCTCATCGATGTAGATATCAATCTGAGATACCGTGCGCACGGCCACTACTATCTTACCTGGGGCCGCGGCGAGGGCGGCGCTGATGCAGCTGGTCTTGCCCGTGCCGGTGGGGGCATCTATCATCAGCACGCTGTGATCTCCTTTGCTCACCGTATCGTAGACCGCATCCAGCATTTTATCCTGGTAGGGCCGGAGAGACTCATAAGGGAAATAGTCCAGGTACACGCTTTAAGGAAAAGGCTTGGGAAGAGATAAATGCTATCCACAGGGCGAAATAGAAAAGTTGAAATTGTAGCGGGTCCTTTATCAATTCTGTAGCATTGAAGGTGGGGAATATGAAGGCAGTGATGGTAGTTCTGCTTATATTTGTAGCAGCTTGCATGATCTTTCCGGCGGCTACTTCTGGCAGCTTTGGTTCGATTTACGGACTTGGAGCGGAGAAGCCGCAATCCTTGGCGTCTGGTTCGGATGCAAAGAGAATGGAAGATAAGATGACTGAGGCTCTGAGTGGCCTGGATGCCTTTAAAAAAGCCGAGACCCATGAGCAAGAGGGCACCATCTCCGGTTCGCTCACCGATGCCGTGGGGGGAGCCGGTTCTCTCAATAATTCGACATCAGAGGACCGACGTCTTGATAACTCGACGCTCTCTAATTCCACTCAGCTGAACTCTACGGGGTTGAATTCATCAGCGGTAAACTCATCCATCCTCAACTCGTCTGCTAACGATGCATCGCTTGGAATCAACCCAAGGTCCGCACCGTCCCCAGCCGGAACTCTTTCCTCAAACAGCTCGGCAGGCTCCCAGGGAGTGGGAAGCAGCTCCGAGGCCAGCTTCAACGGCTATTATGGCGTTACAGCCTCCCGGCATGAGATTGGAGAGAGCGACATAAAATCCAGCACATTCCTGAGCGGAGGATTCAATGTGGATAAGACGGTCCAGTTCTCGGATCGAGGCTTTTAGG
This sequence comes from uncultured Methanotrichaceae archaeon, assembly GCA_964589745.1. Lineage (GTDB taxonomy): Archaea > Halobacteriota > Methanosarcinia > Methanotrichales > Methanotrichaceae > Methanothrix. Next base: position 3,784 of record CAZPUO010000120.1, on the reverse strand, counting down.
TCCGGGGAGCGGTGGCGAGAAAATTGAAACCCATCCGAAAACTGATTGTCAGGTTAGTTCTTTTAATCTTCGTCGCTTCTATGCTTTCAGCTGACGCCTTTTCTCTAGGAGGACCCGAGGAAGAGTGGAGCAGGACCCTCGGAGGCCCTTACGGTGACGGCTTCTGGTCTCTTCAGGAGACAGAGGATGGTGGCTGCATCCTCGTAGGCTATACCGCTTCAAAAGGAGAGGGCGCAGACCTGTGGCTGGTCAGGACGGATCGGGAAGGAAATATCCTCTGGAACAGGACCTTTGGAGGATCGGGAGAGGACGTTGGATACTTCGTCCAGGAGACAAAAGACGGCGGCTACATTGTCACGGGAAGCACCGATTCTTTCGGCGTGGGTGGAGAGCGTCTCTGGCTCCTCAAAACGGATTCAAACGGGAGCGAGGAATGGGACCGTGTCTTCGGTGGCTTTGTATCATCCGCCGGTGACGGAGGCTGGGCTGCAAACGAGACCAAAGATGGCGGCTACATCGTGACCGGCTATACCCAATCCTTCGGAGCGGGTAAAAAGGACCTATGGCTTCTGAAGACGGATGACCAGGGGAAAGAACTCTGGGCTAAAACCTTTGGCGGGGCAGAGGACGATGTGGGCATGTCGGTGGTCGGGACAGGGGACGATGGATACATTGTTACGGGAAGGACTGCTTCTTTTGGAAGCGGTGGGGACGACATTTGGCTTTTGAAGACAGACCTTCAAGGAAGAGCGGAGTGGAACACCACCTTTGGTGGCAAGAATGATGATGCTGGCTTTCAGGTGCTAGAAACCGGGGACGGCTATGTTTTGGTGGGCAGGACCGAGTCCAGTTCTGATGATAAGAGGATAATTCTCATCAAGACGGATTACGAAGGCCACGAGCTTTGGGAAAGGACCTACAAAGGCAACGCAGGCACCTCTCTGCAGCCAACATCAGATGGCGGATTTATCATTTCTGGACGGATCGATTCAGAGGAATCAGGAAGAGATGGTCTTTTGATCAAGACCGACTCATCGGGACGAGAGCAGTGGGCAGTTCCCCTGAGGGGCACAGGAGAAGATATTGGAACCTGGGCGGTGGAGAGCAGCGATGGAGGCTATCTATTCGCGGGCATAACCAGCTCCTATGGATCCGGGGCAGAGGATGGATGGCTGGTCAAATTTAGGGCTGGCGCAGCGAAGGACGAAGAAGTGAGAGCAGGTAATGCCAGCGTTGGCGCCAACAGCAATATCATGAACTTCACAATAACCCAAAGCAGCAAAATGGATAGGGTTGAAAACAACACTTCTGACAAGAGATTATCAAATATTGAAAAAATTTTTAACCAGAAAGAGGGATAGCTCTTTGATACGTTCCTTGGTCAGGATCTCGGATATCGGCCTGTATCTGCGCTGCCCCAGACTGGTTTACTTCGATTCCCTGGGGACGCTGCATAGAAAAAACAACCCGGAGCAGCTTCTTCTGCGCAGCCTGATGCTCGGACTATCTGGCGAAGCTGATCTGGAAGGCCAGCTACGGGAATCCCTGGCCAGGCTGGAGCTGGAGTTGCCCTTGATTTACGAGATCGAGCCGGAGGAACTTGGACCAGCCTGCCGGGAGCTGGAAGGAAAGATAGGCGAGATCGCCCAAGGGCTCTCGCATCAGCTTGATCTCATCTTGCCGAGCAGCGTGGAAGTCGATCTGCGCTCCGAAAAGCTTCATCTCTCAGGCAGGCTCGACCGACTGGCACCGGGCTGCACACCATCCCTCATCAGGACAGGCCAGGCACCGGAGGACGGTGTCTGGAAGAGAGATCGGCTGATGATGGCTGGCTATGCACTGCTGCTGGGAGAGACGTACGGAAAAAGAATAAATCGAGGGCTGGTGGAGTATCCGCGCTCAGGGCTCGTACGTCCCGTCCAGATTCACAGCATCGACAGAGCCCGCGTGCTGCGCATCCGCGACAGGGTGCGGCTGATACAGGAAGGCCAGCTTCCGGATAGGCCGGAAGACGCTCGCTGCGACAACTGCCAGGCCAGAGAGCTTTGCGAGACGAGGCATTCGCTGGCGTCGAAATTTTTTTGATTTTGATGATAGTAGACGATCAGGGATAATAGACAATTCTGGATAAGATCAGGCAAACCCACACCTTATAAAGGGGTAGGCCCCAAGAAATCCCTCTCACATTACATTTCATGCGGATGGGCTTTGGGTCGGTCCGCCAAACTTTTGGCCCGAACCGCTATCAAGAGGATGATAAATGGCAACCATCGAGGAACAGATAAAGGCGCTGGAAGAGGAGATCCTCAACACTCAGAAGAATAAGGCCACTGAGCATCATTTGGGCAAAATCAAGGCCAAGATAGCGAAGCTCAGAGCGCAGCAGGAGCTTCAGAAGATAAAGGGCGGCGGCCAGGGCAGAAGGTACTACATCAAGAAGTCCGGCGATGCGACAGTGGCCCTGGTGGGTTTCCCCTCGGTGGGCAAGTCGAGTCTCCTGAACTATCTGACCGGGTCCAGGTCGGAGGTTGCCGATTACCAGTTCACGACTCTCGAGGTCATTCCGGGCGTCATGAAGTACAAGGGAGCCGAGATCCAGATCCTGGATATGCCCGGCATCATCAAAGGCGCTGCCAGGGGCAAGGGCCGGGGTAGAGAGGTCATAACCGCGGCCCGGGCGGCGGATATAATACTACTATTAGGAGACGTCTTTAACTACCGGCTGAACATTCTGGAGCGGGAGCTTTACGATGCCGGGATAAGACTGGACAGGCAGCCTCCCAACATCCACATCACTCAGGAGAAGAAGGGCGGCATCATCGTGCGCAGCACAGTGCAGCTCACCAAGATGACCGAGTTTGAGGTCGCGGAGATCATCCGGGCCTATGGCATCGTGAATGCCAACGTCACCGTTCGCGAGGATATCGATACTGACAGCCTGGTGGACTTCCTGGCTGGAAACAGAGTCTACATTCCCTCGGTGGTGGCGATAAACAAGTTCGACCTCAAGTACGGAGACCTTGAAGACAAGATCCGGGATGAACTCAACAGGGATTTCCTGCCCATCTCCTGCACGACCACGGAAGGCCTGGAGGATCTTAAGGATCTCATTTATGAACGGCTGGGGTTCATTCGCGTCTTCCTCAAGCCGAAAGGGGGCAAGGCAGACATGGAGGAGCCGCTTGTGCTCCTGGACGGAAGCACGGTGAAGGCGGTCTGCGAGCATCTGCACCGCGACTTCGTGAACCTGTTTCGCTACGCACTGGTCTGGGGAAGGAGCGCCAAGTTCCCCGGCCAGTCGGTGGGGCTGGAGCACGAGCTGAAGGACTGCGACGTGCTGTCCATAATAACCAAGAGAAGGTAGAGCCAGACGAGCACGGGCGCACGGCTGAAAAGGGCCGGGCAAAGGGCAGGCCCGCCACGCATTTTCAAGGAAGGCTCTGCAGGGCCTCCAGGATATTCAAGATAGCGGAAAGCCGCCTTTCCAGATCCCGGTGCATTATCTTGATCGAGGGCAGCCGGTTCAACGCCCCGGTCAGGCCGAAGGCGATGGCGTCGAGGCCGTAGAGGGACACAGCCGCGGCGCAGTCTAATTCTTCTTCCTCCTCCTGCTCCCAGCCAAAGCCCCTGGTGCAGGTCTCGCGAAATCGCCGCGCCCTAGCCAGACGACCGTCCTCGTAGAGAACGAGCCTGACATCAGAGCTGAAGCTGCGGTCGTCTCCAAGGGGCACGCTCTCCGATCTGCTGAAGATGGTGATGGACTTGCGGTAGTAGGCTTCGCTGT
>CAZPUO010000119.1:0-8240 GCA_964589745.1 uncultured Methanotrichaceae archaeon | reverse complement strand
GGCCCTTGCCCTTCAGGTATTCTCCATGAGGATCGACGATCAGAAGCCCGAACCTGGATTTTCCCTGGCAGGCAAGGCGCATGCAGGATGCGGCAAAGACCTTCATAAAGTTGGACTTGCCCATGCCTGTGGTGGCGAAGACGCCCATGTGGTGGTCCATGGCTTCGCTATGCAAAGCCACGGGTATCTCCTCCACGAGTCGGGAGCCGTTTCTCAGGGAGCCGATCTCGATATCCCCCATGACCTGCTTTAAGAACTTGAACTCTGCGTTCTCCGCTCTGGCCACGGGTGCAAACTTGGTGGGAAGGGATCGCGACTTCCTGAATCCGCCATCCTTGGAAACACAGCCTAGAGGCTCAGCAATGACACGGTTGAAGATCTGGTCCTGATCAAAGAACTGAGTCCCCTTCATGGTGGTATCCCAGTGACCGTCATAGTTTGAGCTGTGCTCAATATCCAGGACGCGGGCCAGAAAGGTCAGGCCTCTGTCTCTGATGGAGAAGATCTGCCCTACCTCCACCCTCTCCTCGTCGGGAAGGTCGTAGGGCACGATGAAATGATACTCGGTAACACTCTTAGAGACGATCCTGTAGGTCGTGCCTTCTTTCTCTATCACCTTTCTGTCCACTAGACTGGCTCTTGCCCTGGTCTGACCTTCCTCTTGATCCATGACCACTTTCATTTTCGTTTCCTCTTCCTTTCTGCTAAATGCTTGGCCGCATCTCCAGGACATCGTGGAAGTCCTGCATCAGAATCCTTGTCTGGGATTGGTCAAGACCCATTTTGCTCAGCATCTCCATCAGTTTCAGCCACAGGATGCCTCCCTCTTGGTCGATGATCCTGATGTCCCGGTGTGCCCGGAAGAGGGCGTGGGGATAACCCAGGCATTCCGATGAGCAGGAATACGCGGCCAGCCGTTCCAGCACCGAGCCTATCCGATCTTCGAGGTAGGCGGGAGCGTCCACCCGGAAGGCATGATCAGATCGTCCATCGAAGCGGACGATGTAGGACTCTCCATCCCACCTGCCCTGGCCATGATCCACTTTCTTGTCCTTAAGGCAAAGATACCAGGGAACGCCCGGGACCATGAGGCTGCCCGCGTAGCTGGTGTGCTGCACAAAAGGCAGGGAGATCTCTTCGCCCCAGGAGAGCTTGCTGGATTTGCTGATGCCAAGCAGGTCGACATTATTCCCTTTTGCTCTCTCGAAAACTGTTAAAAGAACGCTGCGCAAAGGCTCAAAGACATCGAAGCTTCCGTCGTAGAGGATCAGATCCCCTGGCATAGCCTCTGCTATGGCATCGTCCAGGGCGATGTACTCCTGAAGCTCGCGAAAGTAGGTGGAGAGCCTTTCCAGATCGGACTCCTTGAGATCGACATCATTTTGGCCGAAGATCTGCTCCAAATAAGGATTGAACTGCTCAGAGCATATTCTAGGGTCGGCCAGGAATACATCATCGTAGGTGATGACCGTCCTTTTCCAGTCTCTTCCCCTGTAGACAGCATAACCAGCCCGGATCAGGTTCAAGTTGGCCACAGACCAGTTGCAAACTGCCACGTTGGAGCCATCCACGGCGAAGATCTCTCCCTCGAACTCGGAAGGATCTAATATTACAAAATCCTGCCTGCAGACGCCTGTCTCGGCACAATATCGGTCGAGGCTGTCCAGAGAGATGTGATCCCTGATAAGCTCCGCCACAACAGAAAGCCTGCTCTCGTCCAACATCCAGATCGATAAGAAAGCGGCAAAGTATATACGAATTTTGCTTCATATATACTCGATCAGAATAAAATTATGCAAAGGTGGATTTGATCCCATCAGGATGGGAGAAGAAAAATTCACAATTGATTTGGGGCTTCTTGAGGCGAATTTCTATAAAATAGAATATATAAATTTAGGTCGAGGACTTTTAACACATAAAATTTATTAATGGGTTTGGATGGGTGCTGTTCTAACCTGCTAGAAATTATATACATTTATTCGCCAATATCAATTTTAGAGCGTAAAAAGGATATAAATTGAATAGGGATTGATGTCAGGAATCATAGCAGAGAAATCCAGATCCGGGAGATCTCAGCCAAGTTAAATGATGGATAAGGAGATGTTATGAAATCAGGATTGCTTTTGGTTCTCATGTCTGTTATAGTGGTTATCGCAAGTCTGGCTTCTAATGCGTTCGCAATGTGCGCGACCTGTGGCGGAGTAGGAAATTGGACCGCAAGCGCAAACAACTTTCTCGAAGGGAAGCCGATAAATGATACACCACCAGATCTAACCCCACCACAACTGGCCAGATTGAGGAATACCGAATTCAATTCAAGTTTACTTAATGAGAAGACCAATGCAACAGATGGACAACATAATAATCTCGCAGCGACCCAAATAGCAACCACTATGAACGCATCAAATTCCACGAACGCTACGTTGAATTCTACTAATACTTCAACTGGGAAGCTGTCGGATCTCTGGGGCTGGGGTAATCTTCCAGTGGGTTATACGACGGGGGGCAATCAAATTATTCCGGGAACATCCGAAGAATCAAATAACGAATCTGTAATGGAAACACCGTCTCAACTGGTTCCTGCCAACAAAGTTCAAAGTGGTGGAGGGATGTTAGTCAGGCCAAAATGAGGGCGGATGGGAAATTCACAAAAGTGAGAAAGGATGAAACGTTCAGAGTTGCACGCGTATTTGTGAGCCTTGCTGGGGTACTAGTCATCTCTTGCTCTTTCGATCACTTCCAACTCCCTCACTAGGCTCGATTAATGCGGAGAACATCGCCACCTCCAAGGGATCATCTAAAGCATAAAAAGCCTCACTGGAGTGCTTTCTGGCCATCTCGCGGGCTTTTGAGCATAGACCTGATCCTCCAGGAATAGATCAGAATCCGGCGAGTAAAAGCAAGACCACAGCCTCCTTGACGGCGTCGCTCAAGGAGTGGCCGCGAGCTACAAAAAGAGCTAATGAGATTCAGAGTGCCAGTTCAAGGATCCATTACATGACCGCATTCCTAAATCCATATCAATCGAAATCTTTTATTGGCACAACCAAAACGGGCACTTTTGATTTCATGACCACTTTCCCCGCAACGCCTCCCAGAAGAAAATCCCCCAAACCTGTTTTGCCAATACTACCCATAACTATGATATCCACTTCATTATCCTCGGCCGCCCTCAGAATCTCATTAGCGGGATATCCTTCAACGATTAGTTTCTCACACGGAACGCCTGAATTTCTTGCGAGTTCTTGAATCATTTGAGTCGCCATCTCGCCTTCTTGTAGTGCAAAACCTCGAAGGCTAATGAATGCATCGTTTATCGCTTGAGGGCTAAGATCGAGAAAAGGACCTGTAGGGCCCTCTCTGGATGTAAATTTGCTTGTATCTGCAACGTATAATGCAAGGACTTTTCCTTTAATGCGCTTGGCGAGTTCAATCCCATATTCTGCTGCTTGTTCGCTGGGTTTGGATCCATCAGTCGTTATGAGGATATTTTCTAGCATTTGAATCCCTGATTGCATTGAAGTACGACCATTATAATCTTTTTGGCTATTTCATGAAGAAGGAAGTAACAGTGGCTACTCCTCTTCCAGGATCATTTTCTAGAAATCTCAGAAATATCTGATATTTTAGGAATTATTCTAATTGGATACTTTATAGGCAGTGAATTGTCAAGAAAATTTAATGCGTAATTGCAGCTGTGAGCAAAGCATTTAATTCAATTACCTGCATACGCGACCACCTGCATACGCGAGCCGGAATTAGGACAAAGGTTTATTGCATCAAGTGCTTCCGATCACAGCGTCGTGAATACCTGGCTAGCTTTTCGGCATCGGGAACTATATGTACTATTACTTTTTAATTTAATTACAATAAACAGTATCAAGACGCAGATTTTCGGCTTCATCAGGTCTCTCGTGAGATGAAAGAATTTGGACGACTAAGGTTTTCAGTGATTTTGAGTTCAAGGCGGATTGCACACTTTGCAGGGCACGTATCCATGGGATCGAGCATCTGATGACTGCATCCCAGCCTTTCACGGGCTTCTTGAACGCTGCCCGCTCTCTCAGGAGCGCAGGATCGTGTTTCCTCAGCCAGATTATCAGCAAGCCTGAGATGGCTGACTGCAAGATGACGTAGAGCCAGCCTTCCGGCCAGTATAGCGTGTTGGCTGAAAGGAAGAGAATCGCAAATAAAAGCAGCAGCCCAAGCAGAGCCCTCGCTAACATCCGCCCGATGCCTGCTTCGCCTGTCGCTGCGATCATCGGCCCAAGGATAGTCAGGGTGCATCGTTTCATCATACCCACCAAATATCAGAACCCTCAACAGATCATGATGCCTATTGGTTTACCATTTTCGCAATTACCATATTTTAAACATGCTATCATCCGCAGTCGAGAGCAATAATTCTTATTATTGATATCACTACTAGGATTATTCTTATCGCATAATGTGTCCAAGCTAATTTAATTAAATTTAAATAGTTAAAATTTCCTTTATTTATTGGAGCCAGAGGTTAATCTGCGCCTAATTTCCTCCAAGGCTCCATCCCTTCTATGGCATGAAAAGGCTTCAGCATCTTCCTGCCTGACGGGAAGCTGGAGAATCTATCCCACCACAGCATCTCTCACCACAGCATCCGACAACATCAGTCTTCTACCTGCCCGCACGGGCACGAGGGAAGTCTCAACAACTGCATAAGACAACTGCATAAGGCTACAAGCTCCTAAATCTAGCTGTAGCCGAAACTGGACTGCAATTATTCTAGGATCACTGCGATGAAGCTCGCTGAAAACGATTGAAAGATTGTAAAAGTATGGTGGTAAGCTTAAATGAGAACGACAGAAAGAATAAGGAGGGAGGCAAAAGTCTTTGGTGTAGGAGGGAGAAAATAGATCTAGACTTTTGCCTTTTAATACTACTACGATTAACGAATATATAGTTTCCGGTCTACGTCTATCAGTGAAGAGCGCGACTGAACATGGGCTTGTTCTGTTGGCATCATTCGATTTCAACACCCTTTACCGAATGCAAATAATCCACGCTTTCCCCCGAATCTCTATTTTCAAATGTTCGGTCCTTTAGCTCTTCTCGTACCATAGAGCCAATCTAGATGCATTTCAAGGGGTAAGTGACGGCATCATAATGGTCTTCCATGCTCGATCATCTTTCATGAACAAGATTCTCCGAAGAACCAGATGCCTGGCTTCCCTTCCCAGTCCGTTCCTTTCCATCTTCCTGCACCACCTGGTAGATGCCCATCACAACTCCCATCATGGCCGGTGCCAAGAAGAAGCCCGCAATTCCGGCCACCAGGCCGCCTCCCAGGAAGGTGAGAAGCACCAGGAGTGGATGGAGGGAGGATTTGGCGTAGACTATGTAGGGCCGAATGACCAGCTCCGCCACGTGGACTAGTACCGAGGCCGCCAGGAAGAAGAGCAGGGCGTCCATCGGCCCGAATTCTACATATCTGCTGATGGCCGTGGGTATGAAGACCAGCCAGGTCAGAAAGGGAACCATCCCGGCCAGAAAGACGATACTGGCCATGGCCAAGGGCCGGGGAACCCCGAAGAGATAGAATATGGCCACGGAGGTTATCCCGCCAGCAATGGCGGTGTAGATACTGCCAATATAGATGCCACAGAGGATGCTGTCTATTCTAGCCAGGCACCTCATCTCGAAATCCCCGTCTTTCAGATTCAATGTCTCCGTCACGGCTTCTTTCAGTCGCTTTCCGTCTAACAGAAGGAAGTAGCAGACGCAAAGAGATAGCAAGAAGTTCACGACCCCCATTGTGATGGCCGTTCCCAGGCTGAAGACCGGCAGGCTGGTTAGGAGGTGCAAGCTCACTTCCATCAGGTTCGCCATGCCTCGAGAAAGCTCATCAAATATTATCGGCGGGATATGGATGTGATAGATAAACTCATAGCTGGTAGCGATGATCTCCTTCAGGTGAATCTCCAACCACCTTATCTGATTCACGATCTCGAAAACTCCCAGGGCGAAGACAGCCGATAGCGGAACGACTATACAAATGGTCGCGGCCAGAGCGCCGATCCGCCGGTTCTTTCCGAATAGATTTTGCACCGGCCTGCCGACATAGGCGAAGACCATGCCCAGGACCAGGCCTTCAAGCAGCGGCCATATGAAGTAAGATACCAGAATTACGAGAGATGCAGTGATAAGCAGCAGCCACTCTCTCTTGCTCAGACAGCGAGGCAGATAGAGTCCCATGAATGAATTTCACCATGCGAGCCAGCAGGATATCTAACTTTGGGAAAGGTTCCGATGAATATACTATATGAATAGACTATTTCAGTTTATAACCATGGCAATTGTATAATTTTATTATGATATTATAATTGGGCAGATAGTAAGAATATTAATAGTAATAGATATTATGAAGGCAGGTTTTATCGGACTCAGCCATCTGGGCAAGGCCATTGCCAGCAGGCTCTCCTCCCAGGAAGTAGAGCTTGTTTGTTTGGAATCGAACCAAAGAGAAGGCATATGGCCTCGGTGTCAGGATTGCAGAGAGCCCAGCGGAACTGATCTCTGAGGTTCCGGTCGTTTTCTTGAACCTCTTTGACAGCGATGCTGTGGCTTTCAGTTCTGGAGGGAGAACGTGGGCTGCTCCAGGGAAACTGCCAGGATAAGCTGATCATTGATACTACTACCAATCATTTTCATCAAGCGACTCGCTTTCACGATCTGGTAAGGCAGCGAGGCTGCCAGTATGTCGAGGCTACGATTCTGGGCAGTTATCCCTGCTACCCAATGGACCCTCACGGTGCTGGTGAGCAGCGACCAGCTCGCCTATGAAAGAGCTTTGCCATACCTGCAGAAGATTGGGAAGGACATCTTCTACTTGGAGAAACCGGGCACGTCCACCAAGATGAAACTCGTGAACAACCTTCTCCTGGGAACCTTTATGGCAGCGATAGCTGAGGCTCTGGTCTTCGGGGAGAGAAAATCGGAGTGGGGAGAGGAAAAATGTTGGATATTTTGGCATCAGGTGCTGGAACCTCAGGAGTTTTGGATGCCAAGCGAGAGAAACTGCTCGCGGAAGATTTTTCCACGCAATTCTCCTCCGCCCTGATTTACAAAGATCTCCATTATCTCCAGGATCTGGCTAACTTAAGCAAGAGGCCTCTTTTCACCTGTGCGGTTGTAAAAGAGCTCTACGGCATGACCTTTTCCAAAGATATGGATAAGCTGGACTTCAGTGCAATTTACAAGATACCAAAGGAGTATTAATGGCATAAATGATTAATGGCATAAAGATCGAGATGCTGCGTCACCGCATTATTGACAGAAATGAATCGAAATGGTGAAATGAATCGAACGGTTTTAACGAATTCGATCAAGAGGAAGAAGGAACTGTTTCTAAGGCGAGTTAGATATCGATTTGGTTAGTAAGGCGAGCTAAACGGCGATGCAACTTGTACACGCCTCTTAAGGTCTAAGGTGCTGGTTTCCAGGAGCCGCAATAATTCAACAGCGGCAAGAATCAGGGTAGTGCAGCTGATTCCTGTCGCTTGCTCTTGGGGTAAATTGCCCAGGGATTGAAAATATAAAATTTAACGTACTATCCTAATCCCTTGAAACACTTCTGTAGATGCTTGTCGTTCATCTTTTTCGTCATCAGACTTACGCCCACCGTCACCAGGGCCGCCAGAGGCAGGGCTACCATTATCGGGTCCACCACCGGCCAGGGCATCTGAGTGACCAGGACATCCCTGCCCAGAAGCATTTTACATACTCCCAAAGGCACGGCTTCCGCTTTATGGATGAACAAATACCAGAAGACAGTAACAAAGGTTCCGGTGACGAGTCCAGCAATGGCCCCTGCTCTGGTAGCCCCTCTCCAGTAGAGCGCACAAGTGAACATGGGAAGGAAGGCGGCTGCACAGAGTCCAAAGAATATGGCTGTGCCGCGAACGATTATGTTTTCGGGAAGGATGTATCCCAGTGTTACGGCTGTAACCACGGCTATTATTATCCCTATCCTTGTAATCAGTATCGACCCGCTGCCTTTCTTCTTGGTCAGAGTCTCGTAGATGTCCCTTCCAATAGCGCTTCCCTGGGCATGGAACTGGGAGCTGGAGGTCGACATAGCAGCAGCCAGAAGCGTGAGCATGAAGATGTAAACGAACCACTCCGGCGTGGCAGCATTTATGTAGATGGGGATTATGCTGTCGGCGTTGCCCTTTGCTACGGTCATGGATATGTTGCCTTGGGTC